>JAHFEC010000014.1 GCA_023248665.1 Microcaldota archaeon
TCTCCGGCTTCTTCAAGACCGGCCCCGGCGACTACGGGGAAGGCGACGTTTTCCTGGGCATAACCATCCCGCTCCAGCGGCAAGTGGCCGAAAAGAACCCCGACCTTTCTTTTGCCCAGATAAGCCGATTGCTCGCCAGCCCCATCCACGAGCACCGCATGGGCGCGCTCCTCATCCTGACCGAGCAATACAAAAAGGCGGCCAAGAAAAAAGACGATGAGAGACGAAAACAAATATTTGATTTCTATTTCGTCCATGTCGCCCGCGTCAACAACTGGGATCTGGTGGATCTGTCCGCCCCGAACATCGTCGGAAACCATCTTCTGGACAATGAAACGGGGCCGTCCCTCCTTCCCGCGCTGGCCCAATCCAAGAATTTATGGGAGCGGCGCATCGCCATCGTCGCCACGCTCGCATTCATCCGCCAAAACAAGTTCGAGCCCACCTTCCAGATCGCCGCCCTCCTTCTGGACGACCCGCACGACCTCATCCACAAGGCGGCGGGCTGGATGCTGCGCGAGGTCGGCAAGAGAAACCAGCCCGCGGAGGAAGAATTCCTGCTTGAGCATCACAAAAAAATGCCGCGCACGATGCTCCGGTATGCCATCGAGCGCTTTGATGGGAAAAAGAAGAGGATGTACATGAAAAAAATCAGGTAGGCGGCAAAGCAAATCTCAAGAAGGCCGCCAGACCGCCGAGGCCGGCCAATTCGCGCCCGCCGTCGGATTCGTGCGAGAAAATCATCACTTCAACGCCGTTTGTCTGGGCAAGTTCGACGATTTCCTCGACGTTTTTTTTCTGCCTCAGCAATTCGTCCAGCACCAGCACCTTGAGCGCCGCCCTGCTTTCCACGCCCGCGCGCACGTTGGCGAGGCCGTAGCACACCCGTTCCGAATTCTTGGCAATCGCCGATTTGAATTCCTCCATCACCTGCAATTCGAGCGCCACCCGCTCCTCGGACGCCACCCGCTTCACCACGCCTTTCTTGAGCAACTCATTAACCCCTGTCCGGTCTGCATACGTGCAATGCTCGAGAACAAAGCGGGCGGCGAGCTTCGGGTTCTTTTCTTTTGCCCAATTCATGAAATTGGAAGCCGCGAAACCGGGTCCGGCGATGACGATCCTGTGCACGTCTTCAAGCCTTTCGAGGCGTGAAAGAAGCTCGCCGAAGAATTGCTTTCCCTCCTCGGCCTGCTTCTTCGCCTCGTCCCGCTTGGAGCCCTTGTATTCGAGCTCCCATTCATAGCTTGCGCCAAATCCGCGCATGGTGGCGAATGCGGCCTCTTTTTCATCCATCACAAGCATGTACAGCCGGGGCCTTTTCGTCTCGGCCATCGCCTGTTTTATGCGCGAGAGATGATGCATCTTCCACTCCTTATAGATGGAAATGGCAAAATTCGGCTCCACGTCCAGCGTGTGGTACGAGCCTACCTGCACGAATTCCTCCGGCGTGCCGGAAAGGATCTTGCCGCTCACGCGCAGCCGGTTGGCATGGCGCGCGAATTCGATCTTCTCGGCCCGCAGCCGGACGTTTATCTTCTTCTTCTCGGCGTTGGCCGTTTCACTGGCCTTGAAGGTGCGCCAAGACACCCCCTCCACTTCATCTCCGGGCGCGAGGATGCGCTCGATGTGCCAGAGGTCCTCCAGATTCTCGGGGGTGAGCTTGATGAGGTTCTCGGCGCGGTCCTGCTTGTTGATTCGCATGCTTTCCATTGGGGCAGAAGGTCTATAAAAACCCCGGAACCCATATTATTTCATCAGACCAGCATGTAATATGGCGTTTAGCTCATGCCAAGCGGAGTCCCATTATGCCTAGAATCGCTATCATCGACCGCGACAAATGCATCAAGGAGAAGTGCGGCTACATCTGCCAGAAAGTCTGCCCGGGCGTGCAGATGGGCGACGATACGGTCACGGTGGACGCCGACGGTTTCCCGGTCATCTCGGAAATCCTGTGCACCGGCTGCGGCATCTGCCCCAAGAAATGCCCCGTGGACTGCATCACCATCATCAATCTCGTCGAGGAGGGCGGGGTCAAGATGCACCAGTACGGCGTGAATTCCTTCCGCCTCTACGGGATGCCCCTGCCCCAGAAGGGCGTGGTCGGCCTCATCGGCAAGAACGGCATCGGCAAGAGCACGGCCCTCAAGATCCTCGCGCAGAGCATCGAACCGAATCTGGGCGATTACGCCAAGCCCCCCTCCATGGAAGAGGTCATCGCCAAAGTGCCCAAGGAGCTGGGCTATTATTTCAAGAATCTGGGCGAGAAGAAGATCAAAGTCTCGCTCAAGCCCCAGAACGTGGACAAGATTCCCTCGCTCTTCGGCGGCAAGGTCAAGGACCTGCTCGCGAAAACCGACGAGCGGGGCGCGCTCCCGGAAGCCATCCGTCTCTTCGAGCTGGAGAACATCATGGAGCGCCGGCTCCTGCAGATCTCCGGCGGGGAGCTCCAGCGCGTGGCCATCGCGGCCGCCTATTGCAAGGACGCGGACCTCTATTATTTCGACGAGCCGGCCAGCTACCTGGATATCTACCAGCGCCTGCGCGTGGCCCGCGCGCTCAAAGAGCTGGCCGAGACGAAGAACGTCATCGTCGTCGAGCACGATTTGGCCCTCTTCGACTACCTGAGCGATTACGTCTATGTCTTCTTCGGACAGGAGAACGCCTACGGCATGGTCTCCCGACTCAAGAACACCCGCGCGGGCGTCAACGAATACCTGCGCGGATTTCTGCGCGAAGAGAACATCCGCTTCCGCGACCACGAGATCCTATTCGATCGCTCGGCGCAGGCGCTCACCAGCAAGAAGACGCGCTTCTCCTACCCGGCGCTGTCCCGCAAGCTCGGCGGCTTCCAATTCAAGGCGAAGGCCGGCGACCTTCACGAGGCCGAGATCATCGGCGTCGTGGGCCGAAATGCCACCGGCAAATCCACCTTCGTGCGCATGCTCGCCGGCGTGGAGAAGAATGACGGCGACGAGGTCGGCCTTTCGATGCGCGTGTCCTACAAGCCGCAGTACATCCAGGCGCAGGCGGGCGTGAGCGTGGGCGAGCTGTTCGCGTCCAGCAAGCTGGACGCCATGGTGTTCGAGCAGGCCCGCTCGAAGCTGAACGTCGAATCCCTCATGGACAAGGACCTTGAGCATCTCTCCGGCGGCGAGTTGCAGCGCGTGGCCATCGTGCTGGCCCTCTCGCAAGATGCCGACCTTTACCTCCTCGACGAGCCGAGCGCCTTTTTGGACGTCGAGCAGCGCCTCCACCTCGCCAAGCTCGTGCACAACCTCGTCGAGAATTCAAAGAAGACCGCTTTCGTGGTGGACCACGACCTCGTGCTCATTGACGCCATCTCCACCCGCGTCATGGTGTTCGAGGGCGAGCCGGGCGTATCGGGCATGGCTTCGGCCCCGACGGACAAGCGCACGGGCCTCAACCAATTCCTAAAAGAAGTGGACATCACCTTGCGCCGCGACCCCGAGACCTACCGGCCGCGCATCAACAAGGCCGATTCGGCCCTCGACCGGGAGCAGAAGGCGGCGGGCGAATACTACTATTACGACGCGCAAAAAGATTAATGCGGATCCGCATCCGTTCCCGCTCTTTCAGTCCCGTTCCCTTCTTTTTCAGTCCGCGAACTTCGCTTTCGCCCCTTCGTAGATGGCGTTGAGGCCATCGAGCTGGATTTCCAACAGCTCTTGCGTGACGGGCGCGGTATCGTGGATGCCGGCGCCCAAGAGCAGCTTCGTCGCGTCATGCCCCGGGCGCAAATCCGAGAAAAGCGGTCCGACTCCTTTTTTGGCAAGGTGCACGCACAGGAGGGCGAACGCGGCATCTTTCGGGCCGGTTTCCCTCAGCCCGTTTTTCTCGCGCCTCAATATCCTCCGGATGGCGGGCGCCGAGCGCTCCAGCCGTCCGCCGAAATAATGCGCCAGGATGGCGAGCGCGAGCAAGCCGGCCGGTTTGCATTCCAGCACGCGCTCATCGGGATCGTACCGGGTCCTGCCGCCCGCCGTCATCCGAGCGAGGCCCAGAATCCGGGCGGCATCCCGCAGGCCCTGCCCGATTTCGATGCCCTCCAGCGCGACGCCTTTGAGCGTGCCGGACGAGGCCACGCGGCTCTCCATCAGCAGCTTTGCGGGAAGCGCCTTCCATCGCATCCCGGCGCCCTCATTCGAGCTTATCGGCACCATTTTTCGGATGGTCCCGATCGGAATGTCAAAATTGATCTTCGGGCCTTTGTAGAGCATCTCATGCAGGGTTTGGACCGTGACGTTTGCCATTCTATTCTCCCCCACCGGCCCCTGCGAATTCCTTCCAAGCCTCGTTGGGTTTCATATGTGCTTTTTGCTCGAACGTCTTAATAATGCCGTCCGTTCCTTGGTCGTAGAATTCCGGGCCGCCCAGCCAGCTGTTGGCTTTCAATATCCGGACGGCCCGCGGGTTGTCCAACCACTGCTCGTACGCGTGCCGGATGTCTTCCTTGTTGGCCTTGAATTTGCGGACGAGCTGCGCCCAGCGCGTGGTATACGATTTGCGGGCCAGTTCAATTATTTTGGGGTCGGAAAGGTCAATGCCGTGCATCTGCGCCACCGTCCGGGCGTCCAGCGGGCGCGAGTAGCCGAAGCCCTCGAAGTCCAGCCCTTTGAGCACGATGCCCTCACCCTCCGGCGAAATCATGAAATTTCGAGGCGAGGCATCCTGCACGCCCGTAAAGCCGTAGTCTGCCATCCACGAGATGAGCTGCTCCACGTACGACTCGTAATATTTCCCGCCGGGCCGGATGTCCCCTATTTTCAGCCTTCCTTGCGCATAGCTTCCGGACCGCTCAAGTTCCGCGAGCGTGATGCCCTCGATCCGGTCCATCATTGTCATCGAGGCCGCGGGCGCGACCTTGTGTGTCTTGCGCCCCAATGCCTTGAGCGTTCCCGCCGCGATATGCTCCTCCAGCCCGGGCTTGAATTTCACGACTAGCTCATCGTGCTTGGACGCTTTCATCACCGGGATTGAGAACACCACGTTCGAGCCGCGCAGGCGGGTGGCAATCCGGCGCTTGTCATACGAAACCCCCATCACGTCCAGAACCTGCCTCAGCACCTCCATCCGAGCCTCGATGTGGTGTTCGAGGCCGTTATTGTTGAGGTATGCGAGGTAATCGACCGCATCAAGCCCCGGGTGCGCGTCCTCCCACTTGGAAAACGCCTGTCCGAACCCCTCCATGCAGTATACGGGTGGTGCAAAGAAGCCATCCGCGTCGCGCACGATGGGCAGGTCCGGGTAAACCTGCAGGTAGGCGGCGTAGTTCTCCATGAACGGGCCGATTTTCGCGTCCGGGACGAGGCCGAAATCCTCGTCCACGAACATCGTCCTGAAAGAAACCTCGTACCCTTTGGCCGTTTTCTTGAGCTCCAGATGATTGCTTCTGGAGAATTGCTCGAATTGTTGTTCCGTGCCGATTTCGGGCGCCTTGCGCGCACCCGTTCCCATCTCCTTGGTCAATGCATCGATCTCCTCTGCCTTTCTTGCGAACCTCTTGTTGCCCGGGTCCAGCGCCAGTGCCTGCCGGTAATCTTCGGCCGCCTTCTGCAGATGCGCACGGGCCCTGCCCGGCTCCAGCGAGGCCCATTTTTCGGATTCGTACGCCCGCTCGGCATAGAGGTCGGCCAGGGTCAGCGAAGACTCCATCCGATTGAAGCCCTCGCCATTCTTTACCCGTTCGATTGCCTCGTCCCAGTATCGGATGGATTGGGAAAGTAGGGCGGGCTTCTGGACCGTCTCCGCCCTCCCGGAATAATAAATCGCCCGGGTGATGCAGTCATGCAAATCTTTGGCTGGCTGCTCCAGCGGGCGCAGGGTGAGGTATCGCTCCGGCTCGTCGATGCAGCTTGTTTTGAGGCTTTCAAATCTCTTCTCGAGAGACTGGCGCGTCGTCGGGTCCGGGTTTTGGCATTCCCGAAGCCCCCGCTCGGCGAACCGGTAGGCTAAGTGGAAATTATTGATTCCCAGTTCGGCATCGTATGCCACGTAATACGCGCCGATGTCTTCGCTTCCCAGCCGGATCGCCTCATGCGCATCCATCGCCGCGCCATAGATGTCCCGGTTGGCCAGAGCCAGCTTCGTTTTTCCCAGCAGGACATGCGCCTGCGCATCGTCGGGCTTGGCGGCAATCCATTTCTCAAGCCCCGCCCGGTCGTCCGCCGTGACGGCCCAGAAGTCGAGTTTCGCGTTCGGCGCGTACCCTTCCTGCCCCCGTCCCGGCTCGGCCGCCCGCCCGGCGACGATTTCCCACTCTTGGATTAATCTCCCGTTCTCATCGATTATTTTTTCCGGCGGCTTCCATTGGGCCGCCACTCCGCCCGCGCGCCCCCTGTCCGGAACCAGCCAATCCGGGATGCCGCCCGGCGTCCCAGCGCCCGGCGCGCTGTCCGGCGGCGGAGCCGTTTTGGCCAGCGGCAGACTCACTTCCACCGTGGTCATCCGGCCGCCGTACCCGGGCCCCAGATCCGTGAAGCGGATCGTGCCGTTCATCTGTTCGGCGGCCCATTTGCAATACCAGAGGCCCACCCCGGTCGAGCCTTCTGTGCGGTTCTTAAGTTTGGTGCGGTAATCAAAGGCGTGCGCCGCCATGTCGGCCGAAAGTCCGGGGCCGTCGTCCGACACCCTGATTTTGACGTCATTTATCCCCACGACGATTTCGACACTTCCGATGCTCGTGCCATAGCGTTCCGCGTTGGAGATCAGGTTTTCGACGATCCCCCGAACCATGAGCGGATTGTAATCGACCGGGGCGTTCGCCTCGTCAAGCCGGACCGGCTCGATGGCCGCTCCATCCAAAACAAGCCGGTATGCGTGCATCTCCACCCCAATCTTGCGGTCCTTGTTGCTGTTTGCAATCGCGTCATCAAGCGTCAACGCGATGTTGTTCACCTGCATCTGTGGGGAGCCCTTCAGTTCGTTCAGCGCCAATCCGAGCTTGTCCTCGCCGGTTTTGAAATGCTCGATCATCATTTCCATGTCCTCGATGCCCGGCATCTTTTCCAGCATCGGCATGGCCTGATTGATGGCGTTTCGGGTAGTTTCCATCTCCTGCTCCATATCCGAAATGATTTCCTGCGCGTTGCGGGGCGCCGCCTTTTGCGCGGCTTCCTCCTGCGGCCGGGTCATATCCGTTTGTCCGCTTCGGGCCTCCGTTTTCTTCGAGCCGACGAGTTCGTCGAAGAGGCTGGCCATCCGGCGCCCGGATTTGGAAATGGCCTGCAGATTCTCTTTTAGCCCGGGCGCGTTGGAGACAAGACTTTCATCAAAGAGCAGGATCTCGGCCACATTGCGGGGGCCGATAATCACGTTTTTGACATTGTGCAGGATGCCTCTCTTGAGCATGCCGGCCATCGCCTGATTGGCTTCGCGGATCGGTTCGGCCGCCATTCCCCCGACGATTTCCCGCCCCTTGATCAACCGTCCTTGTTCATCAACTATTTTTTCCAGCCTCTTCGGCCCGGCCGCCACGCCGTCCGAAGTCATTGTGCCCCGTTTTTTCTGCCCGTCTTCTCGCGTGAGCATTACGGCCTCCTGCTCTTTTGATGTGCGGCTGGGCTTGCCGGTATTCTCCCCGTCGCCCGCGGGCTTGGCATCGGCTGTTGTTGGCATTTCGTCCCGGATGTTTGGACCCGATTTTTCTTCCGTCTTTTTCGGGGCCATCTTGGAAAGCTCCTTCTTCCTCGTTTTCCCCTCGTTTTTCACCCTCTGCCCGCCCTCCTTTGGCATCTCCATCCGGGCCTTGAAAAAGCCCTCGAGCAGGGCCAGATTGTTGGCCATGCCCTCGTAAACCCGGCTGGTGAAACCGGTCTCAAACCCGCTTTTTATCTCGGAAACCGCGCCCATTCCGGCGCTGCCCATCACCATCCCGCCGCCGATGCGGCCCGCGAGGCCGCTCGAGAGCATGCCGGTCATCATGCACGCGCCCATGAAGGCCGTGCTCCAGTCCCCGCTCTGCACGCCGATTTTCACTTCCCGCGCGCCCATGAGCGTAAAGGCCATGCGCCCGGCCAGAGGGTTGAGCGTGCCCAGCGCGATGGCGCTCCAGAGCATCCCGGTCTGCGCATGCTCTTTTGTCCACACCAAGGCGTTTTTCCACGGACTATTTCCAGCCAGCGTGTAGAGACCGTCGAAATATTTCTCCCGTTCCATGCCCGCCAGCGCGGGCTGGAGATGCTCGTGGTAATACTTTACCAGCAGGAGGTGGGCGGCCCGCCGCTCCTGCGGTTTTTCGCCCAGTGGGCGCGCTTCGTCGAGAGCGGCTTGCGCGCTCTTCTTTAGTTTTTCAGCCAAGATGCGGATGTTGGCGTTCGGGCTTTTTCCCATCGCCATGGCCGCCTCAAGCTGGGCCTCGAAATAGCGCACCGCCATGCGGGCCATCGACGCGGGAAGCCGCTCCGGCGCCACCGTGTCCCCCGACGGCCATGCCGTGTCATCGCGCTTCTTGTCCTGTGCCCATTCTTGCGTGAGCAGTCCGGATGCGGGCGGGTTGTAGCGGATTTCGGCGTGCCCCAGCCCCACGGCGCCGATGGAATAGGGCACATAGTCGCGCGCCCATCCATCGGCCGCCCAGACGTCGGCCCCCACGGCGCCGATATATTCCATCTGCTGGCCGTACGCGAGGCTGACGGCTTTCATCACGTCCGGCACCAGCGCCACCGCCGGTGGAATATTCAGGAGGGTTTCCACCTTCTGCTGCGCGCTCATGCCGGTTTCCTGCTCGGAGAGGTATTGGATTTGGCCCGCGAGCGCCTCATGGCTTTTCTTGGCGCTCGAGCCGAGGGTTTTTTTGTTCTCTTTGCGATCGCAATACTGCACGACCCGTGCCAGGACCGAGATCTTGTCTTTGATGCCCGCGTCCGATTTCTCGTATCGGGAGACGAGTTCCTCAAGCTTGGCATCGGCTTTTCGGTCCGCCCGGCCGGGGGTGCTAACAATCGCGCCGATCTCCTGCGCGATGGCCATGCCGGTCCGCGTTATCTGGGTGCCAATCAGAATCCGAGAATCGGCCAACGGCTCGTCTGCAGGAGAAGCCCCACCCGCGGACGGATTGTTCTTTTTTGCCTGCCCGCCCGGCGCGGTCTTGTACTGCATATGTGTTTTTCCGGCGTCAGGTTAATTAAATCAGCCCCCGCCTCTTGGCACCCCTCTTTTTCGTCTTGGCGCCCATCTTCTCGATTCGCCCCCTTTTTCGCGGCGTCCGGATTCCCCTCCGTTTTTCGGCAAGATTTTGGTCCTTCCCGCGTTTTTACTTTTTCGCACATCCGGCCCGAATCATCGGCTTCCGGGCCGGTGAGGATAACTATTTAAACCATTCCACCGTATCCCTGCCGCAACAGGCGACATTATGGACAGCATTGTGAAGTCAGTCCTGGGAGAGCAAGAGCCAGCTCAAAACGCAGAATCTTTTGGCTCGGACCAGATTAGGATAGTTGTAGTAGGAGTAGGAGGCGGTGGCAACAACACCATCAACCGACTCATCCGCTCGGGCGTGAAGGGATGCGACCTGGTCGCGGTGAATACCGACCGGCAGCACCTGAACATGATCCACGAGAAAGCCAAGAAGGTGCTCATCGGAAAGAGCATCACCAAAGGCCTTGGCGCTGGTGGTTACCCCGAGACCGGGACGAAGTCGGCCGAAGTCGACCGCGGACTCTTGGAAAAGGAACTGGAAGGCGCCCATCTCGTGTTCATATGTGCGGGCATGGGCGGTGGCACGGGCACAGGCGCTGCACCGGTGATCGCGGAGATCGCCAAGGAGCAGGGGGCCATCACCGTGGCCATGGTCACCTACCCGTTCAACCTCGAGCGGGCCCGCCGGCAGAAAGCCGACGAAGGCATCCAGAAACTGCGCAAGACCGTCGACTCGGTTATCGTGCTTGACAACAACAGGCTCGTCAAGCTCGTGCCGAACCTCCCGATGAACGAAGCGTTCGCGGTGGCCGATGAGATATTAGCCAAGGCGGTCGGTGGCCTCGTATGGACCATCACCCAGCCCAGCTTGATCAACATCGACTTCGCCGACGTGCGCGCAATCGTGTCGGGCGGAGGCGTGGGCTTCATCGCCGTGGGCGAGGGCAAGGGCAACGACAAGGTTCGCGGAGCCGCGGAAGGCGTGCTCAAGAACCGCCTGCTCGACGTAGACTTCGACGGCGCCAACGGCGCCCTGATCCACATCTCCGGTGGCGCGGACCTCACATTGGGCGACGCCATCAAGGCCGGTGAAATCATCACCGAGAAGATGGATCCGCAAGCCAACGTCAAGTGGGGTGCCCGTCTGATCCCCGGATACGACGGCAAGCTCGAAATCGTGGCGATCGTCACCGGCGTCAAGGGGGCCAACATATTCGGTGCGGCACCCGAGGAGCCGGCGCGCGCGCCCTCGAGCTACAGCGACATCGAAATCATCGGATAGGCGTCCCGCCTGTCTGATTTTTTTTCTTTTTTTAATTTTTTATTTTTTCTGAGTTTTGCCCATTTATTCGGTTTTTGTTCATTTTTTATAGAAACAATTATAATATTTATCATCTAAATTATTATAGGTTTTATTATGAACACCATCGTCAAATTCGAAGGCCTCATTGACCAAATCCTAGATAGTGCAGTCAAAAAAGGTCTTGCCAAAACAAAAGTCGAGGCCCTGCGCCTCGGCGCATTGGAACTGAACGACCGCTACAATCTCTTGGGCACCGAAGACGAGCAGGATGCCATGTCAATCCGCAAATCCCGCGCCAAACTTTTACATAAGGAAATATCGCTTCTTTCGGAGAAAGAACTTGATGCCGCGCTTCGGGGTTGAGGCCAATGCCTTACGTCTTGCGGCCCACATCGGAATTCTTGCCGGAGCTTGGAAAGCTTGATAATTCCGTGAAACTGTTTGTGCGCAAAAAGCTCGGGCGCATCAAGGAAAACCCGGCACTTTCCAAGCCGCTCAAGCATGAGCCGAACTGTTTTTCAGAACGGGTTGTCGGATTTCGGATTCTTTTTGAAGTGAAAGGGAACGAAGTAATCCTCTATCACGTACGAAAGCGGGGCGACGCATATTAAGTGCAAGGCAAATCTGCAACATCTTTGCAGTATTTACACTCTTTTTCCTCTCTATCACATCTGTTCCTGCAACTACGGTTTTCTCACCTCGGAGCGGGTGCTGCCTTTTTATTCTTTTTTCTTTTATCTCATCCAAGGCAAAGTCCGCGTTCCGTCCGGTGGCGACCGGGGTGGCACGACGGGGCCGAAAACCGGCAAAAAGGGGGATGGGGTATGTTCGAGGACATCGTCGCACAGGCGAAATCAAATGGCAGCGTGCAGAATGAGGCGCGCGCGGCCTCAAGCGAAGACGGCTTATTCTCAAACGACAAGATCCGCATCGCCGTCATCGGCGTAGGCGGGGCGGGATGCAACACCGTCAACCGCATGATGCAGAACGGAATCAAATCCGCGCAGACCATCGCGATCAACACCGACAATCTTCATCTTCGTTCGATCCAAGCCCACAAGAAAATCCTTCTGGGCGCATCCGTCACCAAGGGCCTTGGCGCCGGCGGATTTCCGGAAGTGGCGCAGAAATGCGCCGAAGCCAGCCGCGCGCAGCTGCGCGAGCAGATTGGCGAGAACGAGCTGGTCTTCCTCGCGGCCGGCATGGGCGGCGGCACCGGCACGGGCGCCTCCTCCATCGTGGCCGAAGTGGCCAAGGAGCAGGGCGCCATCGTCGTCTCCATTGTCACCATCCCCTTCGCCCTCGAACGCGCGCGCTTAAAGAAAGCCGAATGGGGTCTCAAGCAGCTCGCCGCCGTCTCGGACACGGTCGCCGTGATTGACAACAACCGCCTCGTGAGCTACGCGCCCAACCTTCCCATCACCGAAGCCTTCAACCTCGCAGACGCCATCACCGGCAAGGCCGTCTTGGGCATCGCGGACACCATCATGATGCCTAGCTTGCTCAACATCGACTTTGCCGACGTGCGCTCCATCATGGAGAAGGGCGGCATCTCGCTCATCAGCATGGGGGAGGCGCACGGGACTGATCGCGTGGAGCACGTGGTCAAGAACACGCTCGACCACCCGTTGCTCGACGTCTCCTATGAGGGGGCCAAGGGGGCTCTCCTGCACATCTGCGGCGGCAGCAGCCTCAGCTTGGGCGACTCCATCGCCATCGGCGAAAAAATCACCGAGAGCTTCGATTCCAACGCCAACGTCAAGATCGGCGCGCGCCTCGTGCCGGACATGGGCGACACGGTCAACGTGACGGCCATCGTCACCGGCCTCAAATCCGGGCAGGTGATGGGCATGATAGTGGGCGAGAAGGGCGGCGAAAGCGCCCCCTCCTCCCGCTCGCCGGGCATGATGGAGAACATCATCGAAATCTAAGAAGAGCGCGAAGCAAAAAGAGAGCGAAGCCCGCGCCGATTCTTATCTTCGGCGCCCATTCCCTTGTTTTCAATTCTTCCTTGTCCTCAATCCGCCCACGGCGGAGCATCCGACGATTTCTTCTGCCCTGACGACGCGGCTCCCTTCGCCCACGGCGGCGCCTCTGGCGATTTCTTCTCCTCCGCTCCCGTCTGCGCTTCTTTCTTGTCCGTTCCATCCGATGCCGGGGGGTTCCGGGGGTTTTTTGCGATATCAAACTGTGCGAGCGCGTTTTCTTTGCTTTCTTTCGGCTTCTGTTCTGCGGGAGCAGAAGAAGCCGCCCCGCTTGCGGGCGCGGCCGATTGCTCCGATTTTTGGGCCGTCGCGGGGCTCGTTCGGGCATCCGGCGATTGCGGGACCGTATCCGTGTCCGGCCGAACGTCTCGTTTCATCTCTGGCATGGCCGGCTTGGCGGGCGCGGGCTCAATCCCCGGCCCTCTATACGAAGCGGCAGCCCAGTTGCGCCCGCCGCCCATCATTGCCGCATGCTTCGGCCTGCTTCTGTGCGAAAATAGGGCGAATGCGGCAATGGCCAGCGCCACGAGCACCACCGCAAGTGGCAGCAACACTCCGCCAACGGTTTGCCCTTCATTCTGGCCCGCCTGCGCATTCTGGCCTCCCAGCGGCCCGGAGCCGGGCCCCAGCCAAGAGCCCGTCTGTTGCGCCGCGATGCCCTTCTCCTGCACATCCGGCGTGATATTCGAGAGGTTTTTCTGCGCTGCGCCGGTCTGCGCCACGCCTTCGGTTTGCGCCGAGTCCGGGATCCCGTTCGCATACGCTTCGGTCCGGTTGTCTTGCGGGGCGTTCATATCCGGTGCCGGGCTTGTCTGCAAGCTCCCGGGCGTCAGGAGAAGCACCATCATGCCGCTCTCGTTGGAGGACGAGATGCACAATTGGTTCTTCTGCGCCTCGACTTTCATGGGCGCCCCCGCCTCGAGAGTAAACGAATATGCCAGGCGCCCGTC
>JAHFEC010000015.1 GCA_023248665.1 Microcaldota archaeon
ACATCCATGTCGGCAGGCCGCTCTTCACCGGGCGTTTTCCGCCCCGGCCCAATTTTTTTTGGCTGGCGCTTCTTTTTATCGAGCCCATGACAAAACTGGATATTGCAATGTTAATAAATTTGCCCCAAGAGATACCTTGGGGTGTGGCTTACGGATTTCTCAAGCGTCTATCTCATGCTCGGTGCGAGCTTCCAGCAGGTCGTTCTCCTGCTCCTCTTCATCCTGCCCGCTTACGTGGCCAACGCCGCGCCGGTGCTGCTGGGCGGGCTTCATCCCATTGACCGGGGCATCCGGTTCTTCGACAAGCGCCCTATCTTCGGGCCCTCAAAGACATGGCTGGGCGTGCTGGGCGGCCTCTCGGCCGGCATGCTCTGCGCGGTGCTGGAGGCGCATCTTTTGCGCGGCACGCCGTTCGACCTCTTCGCCGGACAGGCCTCCTATTACCTGATCGCCGGTTTCCTGCTGTCCGTCGGCGCGCTCGCCGGCGACCTGCTCGGCTCGTTCTTCAAGCGCCGGTGGGGTTTCGCTTCCGGCCAGCCCTCGTTCATCTGGGACCAGCTGAGCTTCCTCGTCGTCGCGCTGCTCTTGGTGCAGCCGCTCGGCTTCCCGCTCGCCTCCGACCCCTATCTCGTGGCCTTCCTTCTCGTGTTCACGTACGTCGTGCACCGCGTCGCGAATCTGCTCGCGCATTCGTGGGGCATCAAGAAAGTCCCGTGGTGATGGATTGAAGAAAAGAGAACAATACCCGTATCCGGCGTCCAAGCCCGTCTCGCGTCTGGCGGCCCGGCCTTCCACGCATCCGGCGTCCAGGCCGCTCTTGCGCCCGAGCGCCCAGCCCGCCCCCAAGCCCCCGGTCGAGGCGCACTTCTCGCCCATCCACCGCCTGGCCTTCTCGCAGCGCGCCGAGCCCGCGCTCTCCTCGCGCGAGCTTGCGAAGCATCATCACGACTCAATCGAGCAGGTGTCCTCCAGCGCGCCGGGCCTTTTGCGGCAGGTCATTCTGGGCGGGCAGGACGGGCTCGTCAACGTGCTGGGCATCCTCTTGGGAGTGGCCGCGGCCACATCCGAGACGCGCATCGTCATCATCTCCGGCATCGCGGCCGCCTTCGCCGAATCCCTGTCCATGGCCGCCGTGGCCTACACTTCCGCGCGCGCGGCCCAGGACCATTACTGGGCCATGGTGGAGCAGGAGAAGCGCGAGATGGAAGAGGTGCCCGACGTCGAGCGCAAGGAGGTCGAGATCATCTATTACAAGAAGGGCTTCCGCGGCGCCGCGCTCAAGACCATCACGGACCAGATCTGTTCGGACAAGGAGCTCTGGCTAAAAACCATGCTGCACGAGGAGCTCGGGCTCTACGAGAGCGAATTCGTCAACCCCTATTCCGAGGCTCTCGTGGTGGGGCTCGCCTCCTTCGTCGGCTCGTTCCTGCCCCTCATCCCGTTCCTGTTCTTTGCGGTCGGGCCGGCCATGCCCCTTAGCGTGGTTCTCTCCCTGTCCATCCTCGCCCTCGCGGGCGCCGTCAAGGCCAAGATCACCACGGGCGCGTGGTGGAAATCGGCCCTCGAGATGGCCCTCGTGGGCGGCGCGGCCGCCGTGGGCGGCTATCTCATCGGCTCGTGGCTGGGCGTGAACATCGCCTGAAGAATTTTTGGCATGGCCTAAAAATCAAGAATCCATGTTGGTGATTGGCATGAAAATATCCATATCTGAAAAATCCGGCCCCGCCGAGGGCGTCCTCTGGCCCGTCTGGTCTTTGCCGAAAGGGACCCAAGAAAAATCCGTCCTGCCCGCATGGGCGCAAGGCTCGTTCGCGCCCCACGAATTCACGGGCGCCCCCGGCCAGATGGCCAGTCTGCGCCGGCCCGCGTTTTGCGAGAAAAAGGCGGGCGATAAAAAAACGGGCGCGCGCATGCCCGGCCAAACGGGCGCGCGCCTCGTTCGCGAGGGCGCCGCCCCGGATTCTCGCGTCATCCTCTTCCTGGGCTTGGGCGAGAAAAACAAAGGCAACCCCCACGCGCTCATCGCCTCGTACGCGGGCGCGTTCAACGCGCTCAAAAGCGCGCGGTGCGAATCCGTCTCCCTTCTCCTTCCCCCCGGCCCCGTGGGCATGTCCCTCGACTCATTCGTCTGCGCGCTCTCCAGCCAGCTAATCATGGCCGACTATGCGTTCGACAAATACAAGCCGCGCGAGAAGGATTCGCCCCCCAAGCCAGGCGTGAAAACGCTCGCGCTCGTGCCGGCCGCGAAATCCGCTTCCCTCTCCGCCCTCCATTCCGCCCTCGCGCGCGGCCTCGTCTTTGGCGAGGCGGCCAATTTCGCGCGCTCGATCCAGAACGAGCCATCCAACGTGGCCACGCCGGCCTACGTCGCTTCCTGCGCCCAGAAAATCGCCCGCGCCTCCTCCCTCAAATGCACCGTGCTCTCCAAAGCGCAGATGCAGAAGGAGAAGATGAACGCCCTCCTCGCCGTCGCCTCCGGCTCGGAGCAGGAGCCCAAGCTGGTGCTGCTCGAGTACCGGGGCAACCCATCGAAAAAAGGCTGGGACGCGGCCCTCGTGGGCAAGGGCGTCACCTTCGACTCGGGCGGCATCTCCATCAAGCCCTCATCCAAGATGGACGAGATGAAATTCGACAAGTCCGGCGCGTGCGCCGCCATCGGCGCGCTCTCGGCCTGCTCCCGGCTGGGCCTCAAGCTCAACGTGGTGGGCGTGGCCGCGCTGGTGGAGAACATGCCCTCCGGCTCGGCGTACAAGCCCGGCGACATCGTGACGGCCTGCAACGGCCAGACCATCGAGGTGCTCAACACGGACGCGGAAGGGCGCGTGGTGCTCTCGGACGCGCTGGCCTACACCTCCAAGAGATACGACCCGTCCGTCATGCTCGACTTCGCCACCCTCACCGGCGCGTGCGTGGTGGCGCTGGGCGACCTGGCGTCCGGCGTGCTGAGCGAGGACGACGCGCTCGTCTCCGCCCTGTGCGCGAGCGGCGAGCGGGTGGGCGAGCGGCTCTGGCGCCTGCCCCTGTGGCCGGAATACGACGAGAAGGTCAAGAGCGAAATCGCCTCGATCAAGAACACCGGCGAGTCCGGGCAGGCCGGCACCACGGCCGGCGCCTCCTTCCTCAAGCCGTTCGCGGGCGAGCGCCCGTGGGCGCACATCGACATCGCCGGCACGGCCGATTCGCCCAAGTCCCGCGGCGGCCTCTGCCCCGGCGGCACCGGCGTGGGGGTCCGGCTCGCGCTGGATTACCTGCTCCATTTTACGGCGCCCAAGAAAGGGGATAAAAAACAAGGGGCCAAGAAAGAGTGAATTGGCAAAGGACGAGAAGAAGCAGGCGCCCGAAAAAATAAAATAAAAATAAGCCCCCGGAGAGGACGGGGCGCCCGGGCGCCCCTTGTTATTTTGTCTTTCTTGGTTTTCCGCCTCGCCTCTTTTTTCTTATGTTTCTTCTTTAGCGGATGTAGCTCAAATCCCCTTTGGCGGGCGGCGGCAGCATCTCGCCTTCCGGCCCCTTCGCGGCCCGCGCCTCCATCCGCTTGATGTATTTCTCGCCCTCCTTTATCTTCTTCTCCAGTTCCGCGCGCTCGAATTTCGTGCCGAGGATTTTCCCCAATGTGTCCAGCACGCAGAGGGCCGACTTGGGGTCCACGTACCCGCCGTGCGTCTCGCCCATCAAGCAGACGCCGTGCATGCCCTGCAGCCTTCCCAAGCCCAGCAGCAGGCCCGCCGCGCCTAAGATGGAGCCGCGCGTCTTCCCGAACAGCACGCCCTGCTTCTCGTAGACCGGCACGAGCCGCTTGTGCGTGCAGGCGCCGAACACTTTCGGCTCGCCCACCCGCTCGCCGGTTCCGTAGCCGCCCAGCGTGATGATCTGCTTGCCGCCGCATTTCTTGAAGTAGTCCAGTATCTGTCCGGCCAGCTCGTAGTGGGCTTCGGACGTCAGCGGCTGCACGTCGCCCACCAAAATAAGCAAATCGTTCTTCTCGGCCTTGGCGTGGTAGAATTTGAGGCGCAGCATGCGCAGCACGCCGTTCTTTCTCATCAGCACCTGATGCGGGAAGTGCGGCGAGTAGATCGTGGCCACCTTGACGGCCTTGCGCTCCTTGATGAGGTGGTCAGCGGCGATCTTGCCCACCAGCCCGATGCCCGGCAATCCTTCGATGAGCACCGGATTCTTCATCTTGATTTTCTTGAACGTGATGATGGTGGTTTCCTTCATGAGAACGACCCCGCTCGGAATGGATAAGTGGATTTTAGGAGCGCGGTTTTTAATACGGATGTTTATTCGATCCCCTTGGCCTTTCTCCTGTATTTTCCGTTCCTGTCTTTCGGGTCGAATTTTGGCGGGTGCGGGTTGGCCGTCTGTACGCCGCAGCATATCCTCGAAATCGTGTATTTGCCGCATTTTTTGCACTGATGCAAAAGGTCCATCGGGAATCTACTCCGCGATCTCCTCGTATTCCACGCCCAGCTCGTTCTTCTTGGCCGACGCTTCGATGCCCTCCCTGATCTTGTCGAGGGTCTTGTTGGCTTCCTTGAAGTCGTGCCCGCTGACCGTGATCTGGTAGCGCGGCGCGCCCAGATAGCTGATCTCAAGCTCGCTCTCGGCCGGGGCGGAGAGCGAAGTGAGGGCGTTCTGGATGCGCTTCACGCCGTCCGCCGCATAGGAGACCAGGTGGACGACAACGCGCGCGCTGGCCTTGGTCTTGCGGATGCTTTTTTGCGCCACCATCAGCAGGGCGGCGGCCAGTCCCTTCTCGACCTTGAGGCCTTCGAGCGCCTTCTCCCCCGTCTCCGAGAGCTGGTCGAAGGCGTCGATCAGATCCCCGTGCTTGTCGCTGAGCGCTTTTCGCGCCGCCACGGCCTCGGCGGTGGTGCTCTTGGCCTGCTTGATGGCCACCTCGAAAAGCTTCTGGGCGCGCCTTTCGTGGCGCGCGTTCTCCAGCTTGCGCTTCTTCTCTGATTCCGTCAGGCGCTTGAGGGAGATGTCGACCTGGTTCTTCTCGGGGATGACGTTGTGCACTTTGGCGACCAAGTGCTGGCCCTCGTAGACGAATTCGCGGATGTTCTTGATCCAGCGCGGCGCGACCTCGGAGATGTGCAGGAAGGCCTCCATCCGCCCGTACTCGTCCAGCGTGCAGAACGCGCCGTAGGGCAGTATCTTCTTGACGGTGGCCAGGACCAGCTCATCCACTTCGGGTAACGCGGGCATGAAATCGTTTTCTCCGTTCTAAAAATAATCGGCGGCCTATTCGAGCTCGCGCACGACCTTGGCCTTGTCCTCGAGGACGACGATGCGCCCGCCGGTCGAGCGCGTCATGGGGGTGCCGCACACGAGGCAGCTGACCGCGCTGGTCGCGCACCCGAACACGTTCTGCTCGTTGCCGCAGTTGCATTTGACGCGGACGAATTTGCTGGATGCTTTCTTGTTCTTCATAAATCTCACCTACTAAGACATCTCGAGCTTCTTTCTCGTGCGGGTGCCGATCACGCGCTGGTGCTTCTTCTTGCATTGCGAGCATTCGAGCACGATCTTCTGGCGTTTGCCCTGCTTCTTGACCGTCTTGGTGCCGGCCCTTTTTCCGCCGTGCCCGTAGAGCGAGCGGTTGTGCTTGCGCGTGCCGATGGCCATCGGGCGCGCCGAGCCCTTCGTGAAGAGCTTGGCCTTGTGCAGCGTGTGCGTCTTGCACTTTGGGCAGTATGTGCGCACTTCCTTTGGATATTTCATAAGCGATTCACCTGTTTAGAAGATGATTCTGACGTATGAGTATGCCGGACAAGGTTTATTAAGGTATAATTAACTCCTTGGCGAAATTTCCCTTGAGCATCCAGCCCGCCTCGCCCTCGGGCAGCTCGATTTCCTGTCCGGCCGAGAACGGCCCGTAGGTGGCCGTGTCCGCCCCGCGATAGGCCGGGATCTCCTTGAGCACCTTGATTTTTTTCATCAGCGAACCGTCCAGTGCCGGTCCGGCGCCGAGCGTGCCCGCCCTTTTCTCCCTTTTCCCGTACAGCGTCTCCCCCAGCTTCGCGTCCTCCTCCGTGCAGATGGCGCGCGTGCGCTCGTAGAGCTCGTGCTCGTTGGCGCTCAATCCGTCCGGCTCGGGCCCCTCCTGCGCGGTGAGCGCGCGCATGATGATTTTCTGCCTTCGCAGCCTCATCAGCGCCATCGCCTGCTTGCGCGCGTTCTCCAGCTCCCGGTGGGCCTGCGCATCTTCGCCTGCCTTGGCCGCGAGCTCCCGGACGAGCGCGTCGAGCGTGCTGGTGAAATTCGCGTCCAGCTTCGTGAGCGCGTTGGACGAGCGCTCCTCGCGGTAGGCATCGCACAATCTACGATAAGTCCATCCTTCGCTCATTCAATCTTCTCCCGGAACCATTATGGACGGAAAGGTATTTACGCTCAGCGGTCCGTTCGAAAGACAGGAAATAAAACGAAAAAGCAAACAAGGCGGCCGAGCCTCCTGTTTCGCGCGATGATCGCGCGAAGGCTTTTGCCTTCGGCGCAACAACGGCTCGTGCCGTTGTTTGCGGCCCGGGCCGGCCCGTTTTTTGCATTTTTTTCTTTTATGGCCGTTTTTTCCGTCCATACCGCCTTTTTCCGCCTCTTCGTCGTCCACCGTGCGCTTTTTAAGCCCCACCTCTGTTTATTGCTCTCAGTTGCGGGTGTGAGAATGGAACCGGATTTGCGCTACTTCACTTACGGGGCCATGGGCCTGTGCCTCATCGGCACGGCCGGCGTGTTCATCTCGGGCGGCCAGACGTTCGTCACCATCATCTCCGCCTTCTTCTGCATGGCCGGCGCGGCCCTCACCATCGCCCTCTTCAAGTACGGCTACTTCATCGTGCCGTTCCTGACCAAGCAGGGCAACATCGTGCAGATCATGGAGGGCGACTACGAGATTCCGCCCGCGCAGGACGTCATCCTCAAGCATTCCGGGGGACTCTACTACGCCTCCGCGTTCCTGGGCATCAAGCTCTACGAATCCACGACCGAGAAGACGCACGAGGAGAACGTGGTCTATTCCGAGTATTTCGAGCGTGCCATCTCGTCCGTGCGCTTCCCGGTCAAGTTCTCGATGATGGTCTACGTCAAGGACCTCTCCAAGCACCGCATGAAATGGGAGACGCGCCACGCCGAAGCGCAGCTGCGCCTCTCGCGCGAGCGCGAGAAGCCGGAGCCGGACGTGCTCAAGATCGACCGCTTCGAGAAGGAGATCGCCATGTGCGAGAGCCAGCTCAACCGCATCATCGCCGGCGAGAAGCCGATGGGCGCCATCCTGTACGCCATGACCACCTCCACGGGCATCTCCAAGGATGCGGCCACGGCGGCGGTCAAGACGCAGGCCACCGAGCTCAAGTCCGTGCTGGCCAACGCGCTCAACGTCGAGGTGGAATTCCTCATCGCCGACGAGATGCTGCGCTGCTTCGACTGGGAGCACATCATCCCCTCGTCGGACAGCAAGATGGAGCAGTCGGCGCTGTAATCCAAACAATCAAAACAAGGAAAAAAACACCGAGCGCGCGGCTCTCCCTCGCGCGCGTTATCGTTTCGGGTTTTTTTCACGCCCGAGTATCCCATCAGGTGCCATCCATGGGTCGTATCAAGCTGATCGAAACCACGAACAAGGTGCTGCGCACGCGCAATTTCTTCGTGCGCCCTCCCGAGCCCCCGGAGGAGTTCCTGCTCAACGACCCGGACCATTCCATCTTCGTGGGCTACACCAAGATTTTCCACGTGCCCTTCTACTGGACCTACGAGAAGGTCACCAACCCGCACATCGCCGTGGTCGGCATCACCGGCGCGGGCAAATCCTATTTCGTCAAGACCTTCCTGACGCGCGCCTCGTTCATCTGGGGCACCAACGCCTTCATCATCGACTGGGCCGGGGAGTACAAGGACTGGGTCAAGCAGGCGGGCGGCAAGGTCATCAGCCTGGGCAAGGGGAGCGCCATCAACCTCCTCGATTTGGGCGGCATGAAGCCCAACGACCGCATCAAGCAGATTGTGCGCACCCTCGAGATCCTCACCGACATCGGCCGATACCCCGAGCAGAAGCGCCTGACCGAGCAGGCCGTGGAGAAGGCCTACGTGCAGGCCAAGTTCAGCCTCGGCTCCAAGACGCAGAAGGACCAGCTGGGCCGGCCGCTCAAAGCCCCCACGCTCAAAGACGTGCAGCGCATCCTTGAGGAGCAGCTGGAGGCCGGCTCCTACGAGTTCCCGGCGGAGCTGGAGAACGCCCTCTACCGCCTCAAGAACTTCACGCGCGAGGACGAGGACTATTTCGCGCGCCAGTCCACCGTGAATTTGGACGAGCTCACGCGATCGGGCCTCGTGGACCTCGACCTCTCGGGCATGCCCGACGAGGTGTTCCGCGCGCTCGCGGGCCTCTCGATGCTCCAGTTCATCAAGGAAAAGATGCGCGAGGAGGGCTGGGCCGCCGACAAGGGGCTCAAGCTCATCGTGGTGCTCGACGAGGCGTGGAAAATCGCCAAGGACGAGAATTCCGACGCGGTCATGATCGTGCGCGAGGGGCGCAAGTACCAGTTCGGCCTGATGGTGGCCAGCCAGAACCCCACCGACATCTCGGAGGCCATCTTCTCCAACGTCGGCACCACGTTCATATTGCGCGTCAAGTTCGAGCGCTACCTCGATTATTTGCAGAGCACGCTCAATTTCTCGGATTTCATGCGCTCCGAGATCGCCAAGCTGGGGGTCGGGCAGGCGGCCGTGAACATGGCCTTCCAGACCACCGCGAATTTCTCCGAGACATTCCTATTGGACAAGATCGTCGGCGAGGAGCCCATGCAGGACCTGTTCCTGGATTTCGCATCCTTGGCCGATCCTGGGTTGGGTGAGGTGGATATGGCAAAATCGGTTTCATTCGAGCGCGAGGAGCTCAAGAAGCGCCTGCGCGCCTACGGGCTGGAGGAGATCCACGTCGAGGACATCGCCACGCTGTTTTCCAAGAAGAACCGGCACATGGACGTGGTCTCCTTCGTGATCCTGATGGAGCGCTACGGCATCAGCCGCAACCTCATCACGGATTTCCTCAAAGATTTCGGGGTGGACGACTCCACGCTCATCAACATCTTCTCCAAAGCCGACTTCAAGCGCCTCGGCCTCGAAGGGCGCGACATCACGCAGGTCATCCTGCAGGACGGGTGATATTCTATGACGACCGTATGCATCATGTGCCACCAGGCGGCGGGGAACGGCCTGCCGGTCCAGGACACGCAAGTCATCCGCGCAATCCGCGCCTTCAAGGAACGCTTGGGCATGGCCACGGGCAACGCGCTCGTCGTCTGCCACGCCTGCCTGCCGGCCTATTCCAAGAAGCGCAAGAGCTTCGAGGGCAAGATCATCCAGCACGTGGTCATCGGCGCGCTCGTCTTCCTCGTGCTCGCGGGCCTGCCCATACTGGCGGGCCAGTTCAGCATCATGGGATTCTTCTTCGGGCTGGCCGCGGCCGCCCTGATACTGGCGCTCTGCCTCGTGGACTATATTCCGCCGCTCAACGACCCCGAACGGGCGGCCCGCTATCTCGAAGAGATGGAGCAGGCGCGCGCCGCGCAGGCGCAGGCGGTCGTCCCGTCCGGCCCCCGGCCAGTCCAGAGCGTCTTCTCCTCGCTATGGCCGGACAAAGCCAAGAAGAACGAGTCCGCCCCGGCCGGCGCGCCGCACGCGCCGGGCACGACGAACGCGGTTTCATCCCAGGGCCCCGCCCGCACCGGCCCCAAAAACCCGAGCCATCCAAAATCCGGCCCAACCCGAAAATCAGATAAAAGGAAGCGATAGACATGCCCATGCCCCTCCCGTCCATCACCCCATCCAAGCCCGAGGCGCCCAAGGGCGCGCTCTCCCCCCAAGTGCGGGGCTTTCGCATCCCGGCGAGGCGCCTCTCGCCCGCCCCCGGCGTGGCCGACGCGCTCGCGGGCCTGCCCCAGCTGCGGCTCGTGCCGGATTTCGACGACCCGGACACCATGCTCGCCCTCAACGTCGAGTCGCGCGACATCCAGAACAGCCCGCTCGTGTTCTCCATCGTCTATTTCAGGCCCGACGCCATCGACATCCTGTACACCCAGCTGCCCTCCACCTCGCCGAAACTGCGCAAGCTCAACATGCTCAAGTACGCGCTCAACCTGCTCACCCTCAATTCCCGCAATTATTCGGTGGACACGCGCTACCTCTACCAGCTCATCGAGGGCACCATCTCGGAGCTGGACGAATACGTCTCGTCCGACTACCAGAAACTGTTCTCCTCGTACGACAACCTTAAGTCCCGCGTGGGCGACCTCGAGAAGAAGGCCAAGAGCCTCTCGGATTCCAACGCCGCCCTCTCCAAGGACAACTACGAGATCAAGGGCCGCAACGAGGAATTGCAGATACGAATCCAGCAGGTGGAGCGCTATTCCGATGCGGTGCTGGCGGTCAAGATCCAGGAATGGCTCTCCGAGCACAACAACGAGATCAACCTCTCCGAGTTCGGCAAGGTGCACGGCGTGTCCGAAGCGCGGGTGGAGCAGGTGCTCAACCAGCTCGTATCCGAGGGATATCTTGAGAACCGGTGATATCGCGCCCCAGCCGATGCCCGAAAACGCATCCGGGCGCGCCTATGGCCCCGTGCCGAAAACTGCGCCCGAGCACCCGAACAGCCCCGTGCCGAAAACTGCGCCCGAGCGCCCGAACAGCCCCGTGCCGAAAACTGCGCCCGAGCACCCGAACAATTTCGCACCCGAAAGCGCCCCCGCTAAAAGTCCCTGCCCATGTGATCCTTGATGTCTGCCGACAAGCAAGCCCTCTCGGGCCTGAAGATCGCCAAGAACACCTACCTCTTCTCGCAGCGAAAGCGCTACGCGCCGGTCGAGCACTATTCCGTCAAGCGCAAGACCGCCGCCTCGCCCATCGAGCGGCTCATAGCCAAGTTCGGCGGCCCGAAACCGATGCCCAAGGGCGCCGCGCGCAAAGCCCGTTCCACCCCTCCTGCGTCGCCCGACTCGCCCATCGCCATCGCCATCAAGGCCGGCCTGGCCGCCCTTTTCATCTTCTTCTCCCTCCTCGCATGGATCCTGGCCACGTCCGCTTCCGGCCCGTCGTCCCAGCCGCCCGCGCCCGCCGTCCCGCCCTCGCCGGTCTTCTCCGCGTCTCTTGACGTGCGCGTGCTGGACGCCCGCCTGCTCTCCTACGGCACGCCGTTCGACCACCCGGCCTACCAGCCCTATGCCCTGATCATGTACTCCGGCTCCAACCTCTCCAGCATATTGCTGTCCGGCAAGCTCTATGATTCGCCCCCTTCGAGGCAGGTGTTCGTCCTGCGATATGCCGACGAGGGCGCGGACACCCTGTCCGCGTTCCGCTCCGCGCTCAACGACGAGCTGTCCGTGCGGGGCATCCCGGTCTCCGACATCAGCATCGACGAGCTTCACGATCTTGCGGGCGGCTGCACCCTCCTCGTGCCGACCGGCCTGATGCCGCAGGCGCTCATCGACGATCCGTCCGGCGCGACGCCGTCCATATTCAACCTCTCCGCGCGCGGCGTGACGGTCATCTACGTCGGCCTGCCCTACGACACGAAGCTGCTCACGCCATCGGGCGCCTACGCGGCCCCCGGCGCGCCGTCGCTCAAGGCCTTCCCGGTGACGTTCGATGCGCGCCAGCAGGTGCAATCCACCGACGGCTTTGGCCTCGGCAATCCGCTCTACTCCGTCAGCGCCCGCCTCTCCGGCACGGGCGGCTATTCCACGTCGATGGAATGGGGCTCGATCAGCGTCCTGACGCTCGGGAACGGCTCCATCCTGTTCCTCCCCCAGACGCTGGACGGCGGGTGGCAGTCGGACGGGGCGGCCGCGGCCCGGGACATCGCGCGCCTCATCGACGAAGCGCCGCAGGCGGGCGTCCAGTCCGTCCTCCAGAGCGCCCTCCCCGTCGGCAACGGCACCGTCCAATCCGGGTACGCGACCCTTTTCTTTTCCACCCCGACCGATTCTCCCAAAGGCGTGATCCGCCTCAAGTTCAATGTCACGGACGCCAACAACCTCACGCGCCAAGTCGTCAAGGACTGGCCCGCGGCCCCGTACGGCGCCAGCGGCCTCTATGTGGACAACCCCGTGCTGCTGCCCAAGTTCCTCGGCGGCGGCAAGGTGAGCCTGACGGCGCGCCTCCCAGGCCCCGGCCCGTGCACCAAGCTCTACCTCGAGCTTGAGCAGAATTCGAGCGTGCTGGAGCGCTACGAGCTCGAGCAGCGATGCACGCCCATGAACGACACCACCCGCACCTCGTCCATCTCGACGGGCTTGGGGCCGGGCACCTACATCCTGCGCCTCGCCTCGGCCGACTCGCGCCAGATCTTCGCGGCCACGCGCGTGACCGTGCAGGACCTCAACATTTCCCCCGAGGGCCGCTCGACCGACCAGCAGATGTATTTCCACACCGGCCGCTTCAATTTCAGCTTCTCGTCCGGCGGGCAGGGCATGAGCGTGCCCTCGGTGTCGGTGAGCGTGCCGGGCCGCAGCCTGCCGGTGCGCGCCTTTTCGAACCAGAGCCGCATCGTCTATGACGCGGGCACCGAAATCTCGTCCGGCAACTACACCTTCCTCTTCGATTTCGGGGACGGCTACACGCAGGCGGTGCCCATCTCCTACACCACACAGAAGGCGTTCTGGGAGCAGCCCACCAACCTCGCCCTCATGGCCATCGCCACCGTGCAGTTCATCATCCTGTTCTTCTTCTTCCAGCGGCCGGCCAAGCCGCTCTATTCGCTGGACATCCCCGATTTCCCGCCGCAGTCGGTCACCAAGATCGAGATGCCGTCCGCGCAGGCGCTCTCGGTGTTCGACCAGGTGAACCGCACCTATGCCTGGGAGCGCATGCCGCTGCGCGAGGAGGAGATCAAGAACGGCTTCCGCAAGATCATCTACAACGGCAAGTCCGTCATCATCGGCGACTATAATCTACAGCAGCTCCTGCACAAGCTCGCGGAAAAGGGGCTGGCCGAGGAGGATCTGGGCTACTGGGCGCCCAAGCGCTGGTCGCGTGAGAGCGGCATCCCGATGGGGCGCATGGCGATGTTCCGCTCCCTGCGCGACCTGTTCATGATCAACGCGGTGCGCTTCTCCAAGCTCGGCTCGGTGGGCAGCTGCGACGTCAAGATCCTCATCGGCAACGATGCCTACTTCCTGCACTTCTACGCCGGCTCGCCCGACGTCGTGCCCCGCGCGCTGGCGAGCGCGCGCTCGGGCTACACATGGATCATCTTCCGCGACATCCTGGAGCGCGACAAGTTCTCCGCCTCGCTGCTCTCCTCCGAGCCTCAGCTCATCGCCCTGAAGATGGAACTGGAGGCCGGCCGGGTGTCGCTGCTCTCCCTCGAGGACGCGGGCGAGATGCTCAAGAAGCTCAAA
>JAHFEC010000093.1 GCA_023248665.1 Microcaldota archaeon
GGCGGAGCGGTGGATGACGTCCTGGCGCCGGTCGTTAAGATGGAGGGTGAAGTCGTTGTCGTTGAATTCCGCCTTGAGGAAATGCTCCTTGATCTGCTCACTCTTGTAGCCGAGGCAGAGGATGAAGCGCTTGAAGCCGTATTTGGCATAGGTGCGCATGATGTGCATAAGGATCGGCTGCCCGCCGATGGAGACCATGGGCTTGGGCTTGAATTCGGTCTCTTCGCGCATGCGCGTGCCCTGCCCGCCGCAAAGTATGACGACGGGCCAGTTTTTGGTGTCTTCCATGCCATTATTGGGCCTTAGGCACCTTTTATTTATTTTGGGTGTGAAAGGAAGGCAGAATACTTATAAATGGGTTATTTATGCCGTCTCCGAAAGTCTCGATAATCGTGCCCCTGCGCAACAAGGCCGAGTTCGTCGGCACGACGCTGGAGAGCGTCCGCGCGCAGGATTTCGCGGACTGGGAAGCGATCGTCATCGATAACTGCTCCAGCGACGGCTCGCCCGACGCGGCGAGAAAAGCGGCCGCCGGAGATAAACGCATCCGGGTCGTCGAGAACAAGGAGGACTTGGGGATCGTGTTCAGCCTCAACCGGGGCCTCGACGAGGCCAAAGGCGAGTATGTCGCCATCCTGCACTCGGATGACCTGTGGGAAAAAAACTTCCTCTCGTCTTCCATCGCGCTTTTCGAGAAACGCCCCGAAGCCGGGCTGTGCTTTTGCAGGTATGGAAATATCGACGAGAAAGGCGGGCCGCACCGCATTGAGCCCCGCAACAGGCTCGACGGCCCGACCCGCCCAGTGCCCTCCCGCGAGCTGTTCGCCCTGCTCCTCGAGCGCGACTTCATGCCCGTATGCACCGTGCTCGTCCGCCGCGAGGCGCACGAAAAATGCGGCCAGTACGACCCGCAGTTCCCGGGCCCGAGCGATTACATGATGTGGCTCAAGATCGCGCTCAAGTTTGACGGCGCGTACAATGCTGGCAGCACGTCGTCGTACCGCATCTACGGGAGCAATGACACGAACTACCTCATCGACAACAACATCAGCATCATGGAGCAGTACGGCATGGTCAAGAAGCTCTTTAGGTATGACGTGCCGCGCGGCGAGGAGAGCGAGGGGCAGGAGAAGACGATGCTGCGCAACGCGTCCTTGAGCCTCTTGAGGCAGGCCGTGCACAGCATCGCGAGGGGGAAGGGCGCATTGTGCCGGAGCCAGTGCGGCCTCGCGGTCGCGGTGTGGGGCGGAATCGTCGAGCATCTCATCGCCTTCAAACTGTACGTCCTGTCGTATTTGACCTTCATCCTCGCGCCGTTCGCGGATTTTGCGATCCGGATGGCGCTGCCGATGATGAGGAAGATGAAGAAATACTGACGGGAAAAAACGCGGGTGCCATGATGAACGAAAAAGCCAGGGAACTGAGGGAAAAAATCCTCGGGCTGACCAAAAAATTCTACGAGGCGGCGCACAAGCCGGCCCCTTACATGAAAGGAGACCCGATCCGCTACGCCGGGCGCGTCTTCGACGAGAAAGAGGTATGCGCGCTTGTGGACTCGTCGCTGGACTTCTGGCTCACGGCCGGTCGCTACCACCTCCGTTTCGAGGAGGAATTGGCAAAATACGCCGGGGTGAAATACGCGCGCATGGTCAATTCCGGCTCGTCGGCCAATCTGGTGGCGCTCGCGGCGCTCACCTCCCCGCTTCTGGGCCGGCGGAGGCTCAAGGCCGGCGACGAGGTGATCACCACCGCGGCGTCGTTCCCCACCACCGTCAACCCCATCGTGCAGAACGCTCTTGTGCCGGTCTTTACCGACACCGAGCCGGGCACGTATAACATGGATGCGGGCGAACTGGAAAAGGCGCTCTCGGACAAGACGAAAGCCGTCATGGTCGCGCACACGCTGGGCAATCCGTTCGATTTGGATGCCGTGACGGAATTCTGCCATGAGCACGAGCTGTTCCTCGTGGAAGACTGCTGCGACGCGCTCGGAGCCGAATGGGACGGCCGGAAGGTGGGCACCTTCGGAGACGTGGCCACGCTCTCGTTCTATCCGGCGCACCATATTACCACCGGCGAGGGCGGGGCGGTGCTCACGTCGAGTGCGCTCATCAAGCGGGCGGCCGAATCCATGCGCGACTGGGGCCGGGACTGCTGGTGCGCGCCCGGCGAGCACAACACCTGCGGCAAGCGCTTTGGCTGGCAGCTGGGCGAGCTGCCCTTCGGCTATGACCACAAGTACATCTACTCGCACGTGGGCTACAACCTCAAGGCCACGGACATGCAGGCCGCCGTCGGATGCGAACAGCTCAAGAAAGCGGATGCGTTCGTGGAGGCGAGGCGCAAGAACCACGCCGGCCTGCTCAGGCGCCTTTCCAAATATGCCGCATATTTCATCATGCCCAAGAGCCTGCCCAAAGCGGACCCGTCGCCTTTCGGTTTCGTGCTCACCGTGCGTGCGGACGCGCCGTTCAAGAAGAACGACATCGTCCAGCACCTCGAGGCGGCCGGCATCGCCACGCGCATGGTGTTCGCCGGGAACATCATCCGCCAGCCGGCGTACAAGGGAGTGAAATACCGCGTGGTTGGAGAGCTGGCGGGCGCGGACATGATCATGAACAATTCATTTTGGGTGGGCGTGTATCCGGGCCTGACGCAAGAGCAGTTAGATTACATGGCGGACAAGTTCGACGAATTCGTGGGCCGGACAGCGGGTGCCAAGAGATGAGATTCGCCGTGCAGAACCCCTATGCGTGGCTGGGAAAAAATTCCCTCCACCCGTATGTGGGCGAATTCATTCTCCAATACAAGCCGCTGCTTTATTTCAATGACATGAAATTGTGGGCCCTCTTTTGCGCCCGATTCGCCAAGGAATACGGGCCGCTCGCGATGGCCGGAATGCTCCCGCGCACAGTCTTCGATTTGGCAAGCCTCAACGAAAAGGCGGACGTGCTGCTCTGCTTCAACGGCGAGGCGGAGAATCCCAAAGGCCGGGCGCCGGCCGGCTTTGGGGGCCTCAAGATATTCCACGTGATGGACCACTTTAGGAACGCCAGCGCCCAATATCGGGCGCTGCGGGAGGGCGGGGTGCAGTACGTGATGGGCTACGGCGACCATGCCAAATGCGACCCGTTTTTCCAAAAATTCTATCCCGAATATGCCGGCCGGGTCATCCCGGTGCCTTTCTCTTATGGCGAACGCTTCGCGGATTTCACGCCCTTCTTGTCGCGGCACAACAAGTGCGTGGCCATCGGCTCCATCACCCCCTTCGTGGACGAGCAGGCGCTTGCGGATGGGCGCATGGGCCTTGAGCGGATGGCCCCGGAGGCGCGGGAATTCTTCGGCGGGAAGTACCTGCAGCCCTTCCGCTGCGCCCTGCGCGAGAACGAGGAGAGCCTGCACCTTATCATGGATTCGTTCCTGCCCGGCGCCAAGCTCGCGCCGCTCTACAAGCCGACCCCCTTGCCGGACAAAAGCTGGATGCCCAAACTGCGTCTGGACCGGAAGATGGAGGGCAAGCGCTTCGACTACAACATGGTGGACGTGCTCAACCAGTACCGCATGTACACCTCCTGCGAATCGGTCTTCACCGTGGCCTATGCCAAGACCTACGAGGGCTGCGCGGCCGGGTGCGCGCTGGCGTGCGCCGACTTGGACTGCTTTGCAGATTTGGGATTCGAGGACGGGAAGAACTGCCTGATGCACCGGCGAAACGACGTGGCGCATTTTAAGGAAAGGGTGGAATGGGGCATCGCGCATCCGGACGAGCTTGAACAGATCGCGCGGGCGGGCAAAGAGATGGTGCGCGAAAAGTACAGTTCGGGAGCGGTGGCACAGCGCCTGCACGAGGACATCGGGAGAATATTCACGGAATGGGAAAAAGAGCAGGGGCGCCAAATAGATTTATAGGATATGACGCATATTTCATGCGTTGAATACTGGCCGTGATTTGCCGGTACATCCGGTGATTTTATGGGCATCATCGATATCTACCGCAAAAACAAGAACCTCGTCCCGTTCGCCGTCCGCTCGCGCTTCTTGGCGCTGGCGACGAAGCTCGGCCTGGTGGACCGGCTGTTCCTGAGGTGCGCGCGCCGCTTCTATGCCTCCTGCGGCTTCATACAAAAAGGGGATCTGGTCTATGATGTGGGGGCGAACATCGGAGACTACACGCAGATGTACCTCGATCTCGGGGCGCGGGTGGTGGCCGTCGAGCCCCAGCCGAACCTTGTGGAGAAGCTGCGCGGGCGCTTCGCGGGCCGGGACGTGCAGGTGGTGCCCAACGGGCTGGATGCGCGCGAATCCGAGCTGGAGCTGTTCATCTGCGATGTGGACGGCGCGAGCACCTTCTCCACAGAATGGCGGGACGTGATGGAGCGGGACAGCCGCAAAGAGGGCTACAACCGCAATTTCAGCGGCCGGAAAATCAAGGTCAAGAACACCACGCTGGACATCCTCATCGCCAAATACGGGGTGCCCAAATACTGCAAAATCGACGTGGAAGGATTTGAGCGGCCGGTGCTCTCCGGTTTGAGCCGAAAAATCCATTACATCTCGTTCGAGGCCCACTGCCGCCTGCGCGAGGAGGCGTTCGCGTGCATTGACCTGTTGGATCTGCGGGTGCCGTGCCGGTTCAATTACACCGACTGGTGGCCCGAGAGGTTCGCCCTGCCGGACTGGACAGACTCGGCGAGCCTCAAGAAGGCCCTCAACGCCGAATGGGAGAAAAACGCCACGTGGGGCGGCGACATATTCGTCAAAAGCGAATGAGCCGGCGACGGACGGATCGGACGGCAAGAAAAAAGGAGATGCGTCTTTTATTTTTCCTGCTTTTTCCGC
>JAHFEC010000016.1 GCA_023248665.1 Microcaldota archaeon
TGGCTCGGCTCCAATTCGGGCGTGCCCAATGGCGGACTTTATGGCACTGCCATTGCGACAATGGGAATGCTGGCAACAGCCGCATACATATTGGCCATGGACACCTTCGGCCCCATCACGGACAACGCCGGAGGCATCGTGGAGATGAGCGGCGCGCCAAAGCATGTGCGCGAAAAAGCAGAGAAGCTTGACGCGGTGGGCAACACCACCAAGGCGCTGACCAAAGGCTATGCCATAGGCTCGGCGGCCCTCGCGGCCTTCCTGCTGTTCTCCGCATACATGGACGAGGTGGCCAACCTCACAGGGCACGCATTTGGAGCAGTGGATATTTCCAAGGTGCCGGTGTTCATCGGCGCCATGCTCGGCGCGATGCTGGTCTTCCTGTTCTCCGCGCTGGCAATCCGGGCGGTCGGGCAGACGGCCCAGTACATCATCGAGGACGTGCGCAGGCAGTTCAAGAACAAGGGGATACTGGAGGGCACGGTCAAGCCGGACTACGCGTCGTGCGTGGATCTGACCACCAAGGGCGCGCTCAAGAATATGGTGCTGCCCGGCGCGGTCGCCATCCTGTTCCCCGTCCTCGTGGGCTTCCTGCTCAAGTATGAGGCCATGGCGGCCTTCCTGATGGTCGGCACGATCACCGGCGTCATGATGGCCATCACCCTCAACAACTCGGGCGGCGCGTGGGACAATGCCAAGAAACACATCGAAACAGGCGTATTTGGAGGCAAAGGTTCGGACGCGCACAAGGCCGCCGTCGTGGGCGACACCGTGGGCGACCCGTTCAAGGACACGGCCGGGCCAAGCTTGCACGTGCTGATAAAGATGCTGGCAACGATAACATTGGTACTCGCCGCCCTCTTTATCTAGAACGCGCCGGATAAAAACGGAAAACCTGGATAAAAAAGCCGAATGAAAAAAGCCGGCCCTCGCGAGGCCGGCAAATCTTTTTTATTTTTCTCGTTTTTTCTTTTTTTCGTATTATTTTCTGCGTTTATTTTATCCATCTCGATGACGATTTCGGCGCTTTGATAACGGCTGCTATCCACAACCTCTCGAAATAGTCGTCGAAGGCTCGGGCGATTTTCTCATCTTCTATCTGGATGGCAAACGGGGACTCCTCGCCCCAGAAGATGACCCATGCGAATTTGCCGCATGAATGAATGCCTACCGGAATCTTCTGGATGTTCTGGGCATAACGGATTTGGGTGGCGGCATGTGTTTCCAACTGTCTCCCCCGCCATGCGGCGTCGGGCGTGAAAATCAGCATGGCTTTGAAACCCCGGCGGGCGCGCGTCTTGTGCCAGCGGCGCAACCAGCCCTTGAGCAGGTTGATGGGCGTGGCATCGGTGAGCATGACACGGTAGATGTTACGGACCGGCTCGCGCTCCAGCTCCGACATGGTGGTGTTGAGCATGATTTTCAGCCCCGCGATGCCGCTGAGGATCGTAACATTCTCTTTGGCCGCGGCCGAGTAGGTGACCATGATTTGCGGGATGGCCTGTGCGATGCTCTCCTGTTTCTTGCGTAGAATGTCTACGATGGCACTGGGGTCGGTCGCCGAATACACGCGCCGGTTGTTGCGCACGATGAAGGAGACGAGGTTGCGCCCGCCCAAGCGGCCGAGCGCGTCATAGACCTGTGGGCGGAAGAGGCCCGATTCGCGGACGATGGAAGATGGCGGACTGGGCCCGAGGCGCAGCAATGCCTCCAAAGTCTTGGCTTCGATCTTGGTCAGGTCCGCCAAGCGGAGCATCTCTTCTTTGAGCATGTAGTAATAGTATGACTACACTATTATAAATAGCTCTTTTGTCGTAATAGGTGTATGAAAAAGGTGGTTATATCATGACTCGCAAACTCGCAAAATCAGGTCCCCGATTGATCCTCATCGCCGGCCTGATCATCCTACCCGCATTGGCATCCAAGGCTCAGGTTGTCACGTACAACCGCGCCGCTGGTCGCTCCCCGGACTTCTTCATGCGTCCTTCCGCGCTCTCCATCCGCTCAGACCTGGCCGAAGCCAACCACGGCCTTGATGTCCGCGCCAATTTCAGCCGCAAGCTGGAGGATTGGACGCTGGGAGCCGGCGCTGGCACTGGCATGACCGCCGACTTTATGGCCAACACAAACTGGGCCCAAATCGGCGGTGGGTACGACTTCGCCAAAGGATATTCGATCAATGCCGAACTGAGGAGCGAATGCGCGTTGGATGGCAGCAAAAGCATCCCGATTCGGACGCTGTCCTACGAAGAGGGAATATTCGTGACTTCGCCATGCGCGACGGCGTATGCTGTTTCCAAGCAGTCGAGCGATGAGAAACGCAATGCGTTCGAATACCTGATCGAGCTCAGACCAACAACCTTCCTTGCCCTCAACATCCGTTACGTCGACATGCTTCATGCATCTGATGTGTTTTACTTGGGCTTTGGTTCCTATCCATATATCTTCTCGGATGGGACTAGACTGGTGCTGGAGGCCGATGCGCAGCTCAAGCCGACGCTGGTGAAACCGGGCTTCTGGCAAACGGTGCGCCTAGGCGTGAGCGCTTACCTCAAAAACGGATACAAAGCGCTCATCACCCTCACCAAGCCCGGCTCGGCTGACCAGAAGGTCGAACTTAGGGCCGATATCCCGATCTAGGCTTCCTCGCTCGTTTGAGCGGCAGAAAACAAGCAAAGCCGGCCCTCGCGGGGCCGGCAATCATTATTTTTTATTCTTGTTTTATTTTTTCGTTTTGAACGTTATATTTAAATTAACATATGTTCAACAATATAAAACATGCTTGAAAAACTCCTGCGCTCCGGTGCCGAGGTCAAAACGCTTGGCGTGGTCCTGTTCGAGGACAACCTGCATTTGCGCGAGATCGGCCGGAGAGCCAAAATCAGCCCATATGAGGCCAAGCGCGAGCTGGATAATCTTGTCTTGGTCGGTTTGCTAAAATCGCAAAGGAACGGAAAACAGGTTTTCTTCTCAAGAAACGGCGCCTGCCCGTTCTGGCAGGACCTCAAGAACCTCTACCTCAAGACCGAGGGCATCGTCCCGCGGCTGAAGACCGCGCTGGCCGGCGTGGAGGGCATCCGGTTTTCGTTCATCTTCGGCAGTATGGCCAGCGGCGAGGACAGGCCCGAAAGCGACATCGACCTGATGGTCATCGGCGAGCCGGACGAAAACATGCTGGCTAAAAAGGTATTCGAGGCCCAGCGGCAGACAGGCCGGGAGATAAACTTCGTCTCATGGACTGGGAAGGACCTTGCGAAAAACGCCGGACGGAATGGCGCCTTCCATGGAAACCTGATGAAGGGCAAACGGATCTGGCTGGTGGGAAACGAGGATGAATTTGTCCGAATTGCTCAAGAAGGGCTTGGCCAGAAAGGTCGGCGAGGACCGGGTTCTGGCAAAAGAGCTGCTGACCAAAGCCAGCCATGACATCAAGGCGGCGCAAGACAATCTCGAAACAGGGAATTATGGATGGGCGCTGGCCATTTCGTACAATGCGATGCTCACCGCCGGCCGGGCGCTCATGGCCAAGGAGGGGTTTTCCACGATGGCCGAAGCCCATCATTTGGCAGTCGTGCAATACTGCGCCACCCGCCTCGGTCCCGGCGCGGGGGATCTGGTGAGCACCTTCAACCGCTACCGTTTGAGACGCCACGGCGTGATATACGGACAGGCACCCGAAGTGGGCGAGAATGAGGCCAAGAAGGCCATTGAGAATGCGGGGTTATTCCTCAAAGCGATAAGCGAACGGCTCGGGTAGACTTTTGGACCTACTGTTAGAAAAAGTCGATCTTGTGCTCGTCGCGCAAAAGAAGCACCTTGATCCTTTTGCCGTGCAGGCGCATGCGCAGCGCCCGGTCGTTGGTGGCCACCCACGCGCCGGTCTGCAAGGCCAATGTGATGATGGTGCCGTCGGCCGGCCCGTCGGTCTGCGCAACCGATACTTTTCCCGACGCCCGCCAATTCCGGATGGCCCGCAGCGCCCCGCGCGCGGCGAGCACGTTCTTTCGCTTCACCTTGGAATTGGACATGGCTTCCAGTTCGGCCAGGACGGAGGAGGTGGCCACGAGCGTGTAAGGCTCGTCCTCGGAGAGGCGCTCGATCTGGCCAAACACGTCCAGCCCTTTCTCGAAAGGCAGGAGCCAGAAGTTGGTGTCCAGGATGATTTGACGCATGACGAACCTCGTGATCTGATTACCAGTCTAATATGTAGCCGAACATCAATGGGGCGACGATGGTGGCATCCGACTCGATGACGAACTTGGGCGTGTCTATGCCCAGCTTGCCCCACGTGATCTTCTCGTTTGGCACGGCGCCCGAATAGGAGCCGTACGAGGTGGTCGAATCGCTGATTTGGCAGAAATAGCCCCAGCGCGGCACGTCCATCTCCAAGTCCTGAGTCATGAGCGGCACGGCGCAGATGGGGAAGTCGCCCGCAATGCCCCCGCCAATCTGGAAAAAGCCGATGGGCCCGGATTTGGAATTCTCTTGGTACCAGCCCACCAGCGAGTGCATGTAGTCCAACCCGCTTTTCACCATCGCGGTGCCCTTGAGCTTCTTCTGCATCATGCGCGCCACGATGATGTTGCCCATGGTGCTGTCCTCCCAGCCGGGGACGAACATGGGCAAATTCTTCTGGGCGGCCGCCAGCAGCCACGAGTCCTTGGGGTCGATCTGGTATTCGCCCTCAAGCACGCCGGAGAGCAGGAGCTGGTAGAAGAATTCGTGCGGGAGGTACCGCTTGCCCTCGCTCTCCGCGTTCTGCCAGAGCGCGAGCATATGGTGCTCGATCTTGCGGAAGGCCTCCTCTTCGGGGATGCAGGTGTCGGTGACGCGGTTGAAGCCCTCGTCGTATAACTCCATCTCCTGACGGGCGGTGAGGGAGCGGTAGCCCGGCACGCGCTTGTAGAGCTTGTTGGCCACGAGGTTGAAGACGTCCTCTTCCAGATTGGCGCCCGTGCAGGTGATGGCATGCACCTTGTCCTGACGGATCATCTCGGCGAGGGATTTGCCCAGCTCAGCCGTGCTCATGGCGCCGGCGAGGGTCATGAGCATCTTGCCTTTCTTTTTCTCCAAAAGCTCGATATAGGCCTCCGACGCGTCCACGACGACGGCGGAGTTGAAATGCTTGTAATGGGTCTTCATGAAATGGCGCAAGAATCCGCTCTTATCCATATTGAACCTCCTGATCAGTCAGATGAAACATGCACAGAGATTTTTTATAAACGCATCACCAAAGAGAGGCCATGGCGATTTTGCTCGACGTCCGGAAAAACGCGCGCGCCCACCTGCAGGACGCCTTCGACGCGCTCAAGAAGCTCAAGGAGAAGCGCGCGGGCCTCACCTCGGCGCTGGAGGCGACGAAGAAGGAGATGGCGGCCGCGCTGGAGAGGAAAAAAAATGAGGGCGGCGCATCCGGCTCGGCTCGCCATCCGTCGTCGAAAACAAGGGGCGGGCGGACGAAAACCCCGTGGCATTCGCCGTACCATTCGTTCATCACGTCCGGAGGCCGGCGCGTGGTGGCCGGACGGGACGCCAAACAGAACGACGAGCTGGTGGCCAAGCACCTCGCCGACGGGGATCTGTTTTTCCATGCAGACATACAGGGCGCGCCGACCGTGATTTTAAAGGACGGGCAGAAAGCGGACGGGCAGGAGAAGAAAGAGGCGGCGCAATTCGCGGCTTCGTATTCTTCGGCGTGGAAAGTCGGCGCGTCGGCCGTGGACGTGTATGCGGTGAAGCCCTCGCAGGTGTCCAAGCACGCGATGGGCGGCTATGTCGGACGGGGAGCCTTCGCCATAGAGGGGGAAAGGGAATGGTTCAGGCAGACTCCGCTGGCACTCAAAATTAGAGTGGAATGCGATGGATTGCTCGTGTTGCCGGCATGCCACCCCAAGAAGATGGAGAAGGAGATTAGGCTCACGATAGGAAGCCTGCCAAAAGAAGAGGCGGCGCGGACGCTTTCCTCGCGCTTGAGCGCGAAAGCGGACGAAATCGCCTCGATGCTGCCGGGCGGAAAATTCAGCATCGGGCAATAAACAAAGAGGCGAGCGCATGAAAATCATTTCCCTATCCGACTTTACGCCCTTGGGAAAAAGGCTGGACGGCTTCTATTTCTTCGAGGTGGACGGGCGCACGTGCTCGACGAGATACCTCGTCGTGGACGGACGCCGGAAGATGCTGATCGATTCCGGAGACGGCAAGGATGCGCTGGATTTTACGCCCGACCTTGTTTTCTTGACGCACGGGCACTATGACCACACCTGCGGCGTGAAGCCGGACTGGCCGGACGTGCGGCTCCATAAGGCCGAAGACGCCCGTCTGCCGTTCGTGAACATACCGGCCAACGCCAAGCGCACGGACGGCCACGAGATTGTTTTCGGCCCGCACCGCTTCAGTCTGGTCCACACGCCGGGGCACACGCCGGGCAGCGCCTGCCTCTTCGAGCGCGAGAGCGGCGCGCTGTTCTGTGGGGACACCCTTTTTGCCGGCGGGGCATACGGTCGGACGGATCTGGGCGGGCCGGATGCCGAAGAACGGATGCAAGAGAGCTTGGCTCGTTTGGAGGCCTTGCCCTACAAGCTCCTCTGCCCCGGACACGGAAAAATCGAGCGGCGCGACTAAACAAAGCTTCATAAAGCCTGAAAACAAATTCATATGTATGCCCATTGGAAAAAGCCTGCGGGCCGGTTTCCCCATTTTTACGGAAAAGGCGGGTTTGCGCTACCTCGATAGCGCCGCCACCAGCCAGAAGCCCGCGAGCGTGATGGAGGCGATGAGCCGCTATTATTCAACGAGCAACGCCAACCCCCGAAGAGGAGTGTATTCGCTCGCGCAGGAGGCGACCGAGGAATACGAACGGGCGCGCGGGCGCGTCGCCCGGTTCATCGGCGCCAAGAGCGAAGAGATCGTATTCGTGCGGAACACCACCGAAGCGCTCAACCTGCTTTCCTATTCGATGCAGGACATGCTGGCCAAGAAAAAGAACCGGCCTGTCGCGCTCACCCGGATGGAACACCACTCCAATTTCGTCCCCTGGCAACAGGCGGCCCGGCGCGCCGGAGCGAAACTGGCTTTCGTTCCGTTCGACGCCAAGAAGAGGATAACGGCGGGGAATCTCGGGAAGCTCGCGCCGAGGCCGGACGCGCCCTCCGTGCTGGCCATCACGCACGCGTCCAACGTGCTGGGCACGCTCAATGACATCGCCGGCATCGTGCGCTATGCGCACGAGGAATGGGAGTGCCCGGTTGTAGTGGACGCGGCGCAGGCGGCCCCCCACCTGCCGATCGACGTGAAGAGGCTGGATGCGGATTTCCTCGCTTTCTCCTCCCACAAGATGCTCGGCCCCACGGGCATCGGCGTGCTGTACATGAAGGAGGAGTGGCGCGAGCGCCTGCCGCCCTTCATGAGCGGCGGCGGGCAGATTGCGAACGTGGGGGACCGGACGTCGACTTGGGCGGACGGGCCGGCCAAATTCGAGGCCGGCACGCCGGACGTGGCGGGCGCGCTGGGGCTGGCGGCGGCCATCGAATACATCGGGCGGACCGGGATGGAGAAAATCGGCCGGCACGAGAAAAAACTGGCGGACCGGCTGCGGCGGGCGCTGGCGGGCATGGATGACGTCGAGGTTTACGGCCCGCCAGACGGGCAGGATTGCATCGGCGTCGTCTCGTTCAACCTCGCCGGCGTGCACGGACACGACCTGTCGGGCATCCTCGACCGGCACGGGGTGGCCGTGCGGGGCGGGCACCACTGCGCCCAGCCGCTCATGCGCATGCTGGGCGTGAATTCGACCGTGCGCGCCTCGTTCTATCTTTACAACGACACGGACGACATCGACGCGCTGCTTGAGGGCCTGGACGAAGCCCGGCGCATCTTTAGCAGGCTATGAGACGGCGGGGACGGTGAGCGGATGGCAGACGACAAGGAAGAGATCTATCGGCAGAACATCCTCGACCATTACCGCTCGCCGCGCAATTTCAAGAAGCTCAAGAAGATCGACGCGCGCGCCGAAGTGTCGAACCCCTCGTGCGGGGACCGGTTCGACGTGGAGCTGGCCATCGGCCAAGACGGCCGGATAAAGGATATCGGATTTTCGGGCTCAGGGTGCGCCATCTCGATGGCGGCCGCCTCGATGCTCTCGGAGCAGGTGGTCGGCCGGAAGGCGCAAGAGGTGCGCGCGCTGGACCGCAAATTCGTGCTGGATCTGCTGGGCATCGATCCGGGCCCCTCAAGGCTCCGCTGCGCCCTGCTGGGGCTGGAGACGGTGCATAAAGCGTTGGAAAAAAAGTAAAAGAGAAAAGGGATGTGGGAGGCTTGGGCGGGGAGAACGGTTCAGGTTCAGCAGGAGCATGAAGGCGTGTTTTCGACCGGCGCTTGCGGCGCGCCGACCAGAACGGCATTGGGCGAAGCGAGAGGGGCTTCGGCTTCCTTCTGGGACTTGAGTTTGCGGGACATAACAACACATCCGTTCCGCCCTTGTTGGCGGGAACAAGATAGATGACACGGCCCGCAGATATACGCCTTGCGGGAGGGCGGGTTTCCGGTCGCTCCAAAGGTGGAAACGGGGAGAAGGGGGGACTGAAAAAAATTAAAAAAATAAAAAAACTACTTGGACATGGCCATCCGAAGCTTCTCCATCGCCTCGCGCATGTCGGCTTTCATCTTCATCTTTCCGCCCCAATGCGCCTTGCTGACATCGACCGCGGCCTGCGCGATGGCATCCATATGCTTGCCGTCGGTCCTCTCGAGGCAGGCCTTCATCTTCTCCTTCATCAGGCAGGACCACGCCTCGTCGGCCAGCCCCATCATCTCGTCCGTCATCTCGCAGCCGGAGCCGGGACAGGACTTGGGCTGGCACGACGACGGCGCACATGCGCCCGACGGACAGGATTTCTGGGCGTTGCACTGGTTGGTTTGACACTCTTCCATACACTCACCTCACATGAAAAGTAGTTCATGTTATGCGGCGGGAGTTTATACACCTATTTGGAAGTGAGCAGACAGTAACCGGGCTGGAAAAATTTTCTTTCTCGAAGAGAAAGAAAAAAGTTCGCCGGGGGCGAGACCCGCAACAACAGTTGCGGGGATTTGAGCCAGAAGGCTCAAACGCCACCGGCGTGAGCGAAGCGAACGCCGGGGGCGAGATTTGAACTCGCACGGGGCATGAGCCCCAACAGGTTAGCAACCTGCCGCAATACCGGGTTATGCGACCCCAGCACGAAGTGATGGGGGCCCGTGGCCCGCAGGCCACACGGCCCCAGCATGAATCCCTTTCTCTTTGCGAAGAGGAAGGTCTTCACCCCAAAGAGAACAAGTGCTAACTTTACCCACTTTAACCTTTTAAACTGATTTTGAGGCTGAAAAAATCAAAGAAAATGCCCGGCTTAGCCGGACATGATGTTGGCCGTCGAAGGCAGCGCGTGGGCGATGGAGGCGAAGGCCGCCATGACCAAGGCGAACGCCACGACCATCAGCACTAGCAGGATGACCACCACGATGGCCAGCGGGATGGCCCACACGGCGATGGAGCGGCCCAGCGAGAGCTTGTGCACTTTCTGGATGGCGAGGGTCGTCAGATAGAGCTGGTACAGCCAGAGGGCGAGGCCGAACACGACACCCAGACAAGGGATGGCGCCCAAGATGCTATAGACTGCCAGGGTGGGGGCGCTTGCAAGCGAGAGGGTGTAGTACAGGGAGCAAAAACGCCCCTTGCCCCCGAGGGCTTTGGCGATGAGATGATAGATGCCCGCCCCGATGAAATTGATGACGATGAAGGCCACGAAGATGATTACCGCAGAGCCAGGCAGCGTGACCAGCTGCTCCAGTGCATTCTTGGAAAGGAAGACGGCAAGCAGAAGAATGATGACAGCAGAGACGATCGATGAGATTACCGCGTAAATGGCCGTCGAGAGGGCATAGTTATAGAGCCCGTCCACCAGACCGACGGACCGTTTGGCCTCGGCCGTGAACGTCGGCTCCGGAGAAAAAACGGCGTCTTTCCATAGCTTCAAACGGGCCGACAAATCCATTCAACCACCGCGTATGCGACGGTTGGGAGATTTAAAATAGGAATAGATGGCAAACCCCAGATTTCCGCCCTTTGCGTCGGCCTTTTTATACTCCGAAGGGCATAGGGTTGTCGGTAAGAGTGGTCGGGAAGCCAGGGGCTTCCTGTTGCCGCAAACCCCCTCGAGGCGGGACCGAACGGCCGGAGGCGTGCGGACGTGTTTTGTCTGGCGCGGGGCCTTTTGGCGTCGAAACCTTGCCTGCATGGGCGGACGCTGTAAGCGAATCGGGTCAGGCCGGAAGGAGCAGCCCTAAGTGAACAGATCTGCGCTTTGCAGATACATGGTGGAGCCAAAAACCCCGAATGTAGACAGAGCATCCCGTGCCACTTCGGCTTCTCTTACCGAAAATTTTTTATGAATACCTGAATTATCCCCGTGATAAAAAATTTTCAACAAAAAACATTCCCGCACAAAATGAAAAAAAACAGATAGTGCAAGCAAGGAAAAAATGAAAAACAAAAAAAGGAATGAAAAACGAAAAAAGGCGGCCTCGGGGCCGCCTCACGAGGGGGCGCGCCGACGCGCCCCGCCCGTTCTTTATTTTGTTTCTTCTTCCCGTTTTTTTTCTTACTTGAAGTCCGGCAAGATCATCTTCTCGCCCTTGGCTTCCATGTACACGTCATACACGATCGCAAGGTTGATGGCCAGTGGGATGAGGAGCAGCGGCAAGCAACAGATCAGCCCGATGCCCAGCGTCAGGTAGCTGGCGACGACATAGACGATGATCAGGCCGATGAGCATCCCCCACGTGGCCACGATATAGATGAGGCATTTCTTGAGGTTGCCCAAGTACGCATAGCCGATGGAGGGCATTCCGAGGATGAACATGCCCACAACGGAGACGAGCAAGGCCGTGGTCGGGTCTTTCGGCCCGTTGCCGAACGGGCTCGCTGAAAGGGACGCCCCACATTTCACACATGCCACCGCGTTCTTGTTCTTGGCCTTCTCGCCGCAGGACATGCAATAGGAGTTGTGCGCGAACGGGTTCGAGCCGCACTTGACGCAAGTTTTGGTGTTGGCACTGGGCAGCTTCTCCCCGCAATCGCCGCAGAATTTGGCATCCATCGCAAAACACCCCTTGAAACCGCTTATCCCACGTCGGCGCGGTTTATAATGCATCGTGCGGCAGGAGGGCCCACAAATACGCTTTTATAGATGGGATTCGTTAGTCGGGCGTGGGAAAATGGTTGATGAAGAAGGACACCTGAAAATCGTCGTGGCCGGCGCCGGCGGAGCGGGCTGCAACACGATAAACCGGCTTGCCGGCATGGGCAATTGCGGGGCCAAACTGCTGGCCTTCAACACCGACAAGCTCCACCTGCGCCACATCTCGGACCGGGCGGAGCGCATCCTCTTGGGCGCCTCGGTCACCCGGGGGCTGGGAGCCGGCGGGGACCCGAAAGTGGCGGCCAAGGCGGCGCTCGCCTCAAGAAAGCTCATCGAGCAGGAGGTGCATGACGCGGACATGGTGTTCGTCACCGCCGGCATGGGCGGCGGCACGGGCACGGGCGTGGCCCCCATCATCGCGCGCATGGCCAGGGAGAATGGCGCGCTGGTGGTCGGCATCGTGTCCTTCCCTTTTGCCATGGAACGCGCGCGCTTGAAGAAGGCCCGGCAGGGCACGGCGAAGCTGGCCGACGAGTGCGACAGCCTCGTGGTCATCCAGAACGACCGGCTCTACCAATGGGTGCCCAACATGCAGATTGAGAAGGCGTTTGCATTGGCTGATGAAGTGACGGCCAAGGCGGTGGCCGGCATCAGCCGGACGATTCTGGAGCCTTCGCTGGTCAACCTCGATTTCTCGGACCTCAAGCATGTCATGGCCGACGGCGGGCTGGCGATGATCAGCGTCGGGGAGGGGAGCGGGTACGACCGCATCCCGCAGATCAGCGAACACATACTGAAGCACCCGCTGCTCGACGTGGATTACACGGAGGCGTCCGGCGCGCTGATGCAGTTTGCGGGCGGCGCGGACCTGACCTTGGGCGAGGCGACCGACCTGGGCGAGAAGCTCATGGACAACTTGGGCGAGCAGGTGCACGTCGCCTGGGGCGCGCGCATCGACGAGCGCGTGGAGAGGAGCCTGGAGGCGTTCGTCATATTCACGGGCATCCCCTCGCCGCTGCTTCTGGACCCGGATGCGGCGGAAGGCAGGAAGAAGGAAGAAGACTAGGACAAAACTCTCGCTCTCCGCAGGAAAAGATGCCGCGCCCACCCGAATCGCGCTCGGCTCCGAATCAGATTTCTTTGGCTCCTTTTTGAGTTCCGATGATGACCGAATGCACGTTCTGGCTGAAGAGGCCGCACGCGAGCACGCCGGGAATCGCGCCCAGAAGCCCCTCGAGCTTCGCGGGGCCTGTGATCTTGCCGAAGTCGGCGTCGAAAATCCACAGCCCGTTGTCGGTGCGATAGGGCTCGCTGTCCGAGCCGAGCCGGAGCCGGACGGACTTGGCGCCCAAGGCGCTCAGGGAATTTTGCACCGCCGCCTTGGCAAACGGGATGAATTCGACAGGCACCGGCTTATCCAGATGCGCGCACAGTTTGGAGTCGTCGGCGATGACCACGAATTTCCTGGCCGCGTACTCAACCACCTTCTCGCGGGCGAGCGCGCCCCCGTAGCCCTTGATGAGGTTCTTGCGCCCGTCCACCTGATCCGCGCCGTCCACGGCCAGATCAATGGATTTCACGTCTTCAAAATTCACCACCGTAAGTCCGCTTGCGCGGGCCAGATAGGCGGAGGCGTCGGACGTGGCCACGCACCGCAAAGTCAGGCCCTTCTCTCTTGCGTGCGAGGCCAGAAGAGAGATGAAAAATGCCGAGGTGGTGCCGGTGCCTAAGCCGACGGTCATGTGGTCCTTGACGTGTACGATGGCCGCTTGGGCGGCATGGCGCTTCTTGAGTTCGGACGCGGATGGAATTTCGGGCTTGCGGGGCGCGTGCGTTTGGGAGACCATGCGAAAAGATAGGATGCATCATTTTTATTGCTAACGGGACGGGGAAAAATAAAGGCCCGGCCGCGATTTGGACAGCCGGGAGCGCGGCTTAGCAGCAGCCGTGGCAGTTGCTGTGCTTGAGCTGCACGATGCCCTTGAGGGCGAAGATGAGGCCGACGACCTGCACCATGAGGGCGAAGCCGATGAGGCTGAAGCCGTAGGCGAGCAGCACCACCGCCAACCCGAGGTTGAGGAGCGCCTTGCCGCGGATCTGGTTTCCCATCTCGGATTTGCACATCGACGAGCTCATGGAAGCGGAAACCTTGGATTTCTTCATTCAATCACCCCGATTTGATGGAGAGCATACAGTCGTAGCATATATAT
>JAHFEC010000094.1 GCA_023248665.1 Microcaldota archaeon
CGGCTCGAATCTGGCCCGCTCGCTCGCCGGGGCGGGGCATCGGGTCAGCGTGATCGATAATCTGCACACCGGGGATATGGAGAACCTCGCGGGGCTTGATGTTGAATTTCGCAAGGCCAATGCCGGCGATATCGGGAAGCTGGGCATCACGAGGCCGCAGGTCATTTTCCACGAGGGCATCTATTCGTCTTCGCCCATGTACAACGCCGACCGGACGCTCATCTCAAAATCGGTCGAGGATTTCGTCTCGCTGCTTGAGTATGCGCGCAAAAACGACTGCGAGATCGTGTTTGCCGCCACCTCGTCGGTGTACAACGGCGTGGCCCCGCCGCAGGGCGAGGAGGCCCGGATACCGGTGAGCGATTTTTACACCGAGCCGAGGCTGATGATGGAACGCCTCGGCGAGCTGTACAACAAGAGGCATGGGCTCAAGGTGGTGGGCCTGCGCTATTTCTCGGTCTATGGGCCCAACGAGCGCTCGAAGGGCAAATACGCCAACCTCGTCTCCCAGTTCCTCTGGGACATGATGGAGGGCCGGCCGGCCGTCATCTACGGGGACGGGACGCAGAAGCGGGATTTCACTTATGTAGAGGACGTGGTGGATGCGAATCTGCGGGCGCAGAAGTCGGATGTAAGATTCGGCATCTATAATGTGGGCACCGGTAGGAATTACACGCTCAATGCGCTGGTGGACATCCTCAACGAGCGCCTCGGCACGAGAATACCGGCGCAATATGTGGAGAACAAGATCAAGGGCTATGTGGCCGAAACGCTGGCCGACACGCGCAAGGCCAAAAAGGAGATCGGATTCGGATCGAAGGTGAGCCTCTCGGACGGCATCGCGAAATTGGTTGAGATTGAGAAGGCCAAGAAGAAGAAATGAACCCGGAACCGGGGCAGGCAAATCCATGGTCGAGAAAAAACTTCGCATCATCCAGGTCGTGCACGCCTTCCCGCCGACGCCGGGCGGCATCGAGACGCATGCTTACAAATTGAGCCTGGAGCTTGCCAGACTCGGGGCGCAAGTGGTGGTGCACACCTCGGCGCAGGCGGGCAGCCAAGAGGTGGATGCCGAGCTGAAGAGGGCGGGCGTCGAGGTCAAGCGGCATTTTTCCATCCGCTTCCCGTTCTTCTCTTCCTTGGTCTGGATGCCGGGCCTGCCGCTCTTTGTTGCGTTTGAAAAGGGCGATGCGGTATGCTCGCACGGGTTCGGCGCGATCACGCCGTTGTGTGCGGCCATCGGCGCCGTCGCATCGGGCAAACGGTTCTATTGGACGATCCATGGCATGCCCCGGTTCCGGGGGCCGGCAAGGCTGCTGGTGGGCGCTTACCGGACGCTCATCGCGCCGCTCATCGCCCTTTCTGCCAAAAAAATAATCTGCGTCTCGCAGACGCTCGCGGACGAGATGACAGAAACGCTCGGCGCGGATGCGGCGAAGAAAATCGTCGTGATACCCAACGGCGTCGGGGAAGAATTTTTGGCGGAGAACGGAGCTGCGGACAAGAGCGAAAAAGCGCACAAACATTTCACCGTCCTCTTTGTCGGGAGGCTGGACCGCAGCAAGGGCGTGTTCAGCCTGCTTGATGCATTCGGGAAATTTTATGCCTCGCACAAGGACAGCGCGCTCCGCTTCGTCGGGCCGGACGAGGGGCAGCGGGCCGGGTTGGAAAGGATGGCGAAGAAGAAGGGGCTGCCCGTCGAGTTCCAGACCGTGCCGCGCGAGAGGATGCCGGAGGCGTATGCCTCCGCCTCCGTGTGCGTCCTGCCCAGCGAATACGAGGGCTTCGGGCTGGCCGTGCTCGAATCGTGGGCCTGCGGCACGCCGGCCATTTCCACGCACGTGGGCGCGGCTCCGCAATTCTTCAAGGAGGCGTTCGGCGAGGAAGTGGCCGGGCTTTTCATGTTCGACGGGCAGGAGGGCATGCTCGCCGGCCTGGAGAGGATGTATTCAAGCAAGGGGGAATTGAAGAGAAGGTGGGCCGGCGAGGCCAGAAAAGCGCTGGCGAACTACTCGTGGAAAGAGGCGGCGGAAAAGACGAGAGAGATGATGGAAGGCGACGAGGGCAGACAGACGGACTGATGCCTTTTACTGTGCCCGAGTGACAAGTCCATATGGCTACAAATTTTGAACGATGATAAGATGCAGCCGTATCCGGCAAAACCCGTTTAATTATCATACTTCATTAAAATAAATGTATTATAACTTCTCATCCGTTGAAGTTATCTTACAATTAAAATATAAATGTATGATAACTTTATTAACTCCGCCGCCCAAATAGAGGCATGCGCGTGCGAAGAAAAACGGTAAAGGGGCGTTTCTACTACTATCTGGAAGAATCCATCCGCTTGGAAAAACCGAAAGTATACTCCATTTCACTAGGGGCGAAAATTCCGCCAGAAAAGGAGTTGGAGAAACGAAAGAAAGAGCTGACTGAAAAAATATTCATTGATTTGCTAAATGAAGCCAAAACGATTTATCTGACCAAAGAGCATCTCATCGGAATCGAGCGCAGGCGCCGCCAGTACGAAGCCCGGCTCAAACGCCTATCGACCGGCCAGAGGGAAGAGAAAGACGAGGTGGATATCGTCAATTTCGTTTATACCACCCTGAGCACGGAAGGCGTGCCAATAACCAAAGAGGAGGCCGACTTGGCATATCGTTTCGCTCAGAAAGGAGTGCGGGACATCAGGGACGAGAACCTGCGGGTTTCGCTGGACATGATCCGGGGCTTAAGGCAAGTGAAAGAAAGCAAGAAAGGGCTGAGTGTAGGCTTTATTCTGGATTTGCACGCCACAATCATGGAGGGCTTTTCGGAAAAATCCCCCGGAAAGCTACGCTCAAAACCGGCTTATATCTACCTCAAAAGTTATGATAAAGTTGAGGAGATCGGTTTTCGGCCGCCGGCACCGGATAAAATAAAGGCGCAACTAGACGAACTCGTTTCATGGTACAACTCGTCTATGGAAAAACTCAATGCGGTTGAGCTTTCGGCGCTTGTGCACCTGAAGTTCTATTCTATTCATCCGTTTGAGGATGGAAACAAACAAATTTCGAGGCTTCTGCTAAATAAGGCGCTAAATGACAGGGGTTATCCTATTCTTAACATTTCGAAGAAGACTACCCAATATTTCGACGCTCTGGTAAAATCTGTTGAAAAGAAAGAGGAGCGTCCTTTTGTTGAATTCGTGGCACAAGAGTTCGAGAAAATGTGCTCGAAGAAAGGGGTTTAGGAACGCGCCCCATTTGGCGCGTCTTGGGCCGTTTTGGGCGTTTTTCATCGACAGGCCGGGCTTGTTTTTTCAGGCATCCGGAATCGTTTATTTTTCTGCCTTGGTCAGATATTCGTCGATTTGCTTCTGCGTGAATTCGGCCATGCCCCCGCCGGCCGCCTGCTTGGAATACCACTCGAACGTGAGCGAAAGCGCCGCGTCCAGACCCAGCCGGGGCTTCCAGTGAAGCGTCTTCCTGGCTTTGGTGGCGTCGAGCCGGAGCGTGCCGGCCTCGTGCTTTTGCCCGTCGGGTTGGACGGAATATTTCACGCCTGATTTTTTGGCGATTTGCTCGACGGTGATGGGTTTGTTCTCGTCTGGGGCGAAATTGTAGGCGCCCGCCAGCGGGCGGTGGCCTTCGTGCAGGCCCTTGGCGAGCAGCAGATAGCCGTAGAGCGGGTCCAGCACGTGCTGCCATGGGCGCACGGAGGAGGGATTGCGCAAAGTGAGGGTTTGGCCCGATGCCTTGGCGCGGACGATGTCCGGCACCAGCCGGTCGGCGGACCAGTCCCCGCCGCCGATGACGTTGCCGGCGCGCGCGGACGCGATGAGGGGGAGCGGGCGAACCGGGGCGGATGAGGACGAAGCGGCCGGGTTGAAAAACGAGCGCGCATACGAGCGGATCGCGATCTCGTCCGCCGCCTTGGACGCGCTGTACGGATCGTAGCCGCCGAGCGGGTCGTCCTCGACAAATGCCTGTCCGTCCTCCTTGTTCTCGTACACCTTGTCGGTGGTGATGAGAACCGCGCTCTTGACGCAGGAGGTCTGGCGGATGGCTTCGAGCACGTTCACGGTGCCCATCACGTTGGTCTCGAACGTGTCGCGCGGATCGTCGTAGCTTGAGCGCACGAGCGGCTGGGCGGCCATGTGGAAGATGATTTCGGGCTTCTCCTGCCGGAGGGCCGAAAGGACGGCATCAAAGTCGCGGATGTCGGCGATATGGCTCGATAGGCGGGAGTCGAGTCCGAGAAGGGAATAGAGGTTCGGCTCCGTGTTCGGTTCGAGGGAAAAACCGGACACTTTCGCGCCCATCGAAATGAGCATCTGGGCCAGCCAACCGCCCTTGAAGCCGGTGTGCCCGGTCAGCAGGATGCGCTTGCCGGAGAAGAAATCAGCGAGCATGGAAGCGACCCTAGACCTTCCATTTGGCTTTGCCCGCATCCCACATCTTGTTCAGATCGAGGTAGTCCTTGTAGGTGTCCATCATGTGCCAGAAGCCGTCGTGCCGGAAGATGGAGAGCCCGCCCTCCTCCGCGAGGCAGGAGAGCTCGTATTCGAGCACGCAGGCATCGTCGGACGAGAGCTTGTCGAAAATCTTCTTGCCGAAGACATAGAAGCCGCCGTTGACATACTCGTTCATGACGGGCTTCTCGCGGAATTTTTTCACCTTGTTGCCCTCAAGCTCCAGAAGCCCGAATCGGGCGGGAGGCTTGACGCCGCTCAAGGTGGCCGTCGTTTTCTGCTCGAGATGGAATTTGGCCAGCTTGGCGATGTCGATGTCCGCCACCCCGTCGCCATAGGTGAGCAGGAAGTGGTCGGTGTCGACGTATTTCTCGAT
>JAHFEC010000095.1 GCA_023248665.1 Microcaldota archaeon
ATGATTTTGCCGGCGCCATGGCCGCGCGCATGCTGGAGAACGTAGGGGAGGGCATCATCAGCATCGGATTCGGCTTCCTCATCGGCACCCTCTTCTCCTCCGAGCGCGTGGGCGGGGTCAATGGGGCAATGAACCTGGTCTCCGGCGCGGGCATCTCCGTGGCCGCCTTCGCATCCGGCGCGCTGATGGGATTTGGCCTGGGCGTGCCCTACCTGCTGGCCGGCAGCTTTTTCTTGGTTGGGGCCGTAATCTCATGGCAGGCTCAAGGCCTTCGCCATCCGGCCTGAGTTGTTTTTGATGAAAGGCGCCATCCTCTTCTCCACCACCAATGCCGCTTCGCTCAACATCATGCGCCATCTGGAGCAGGACTGGAAATGGAAGAAAAAGAGCGACACGCTCTATTCCTTCTCGGCCTGCGCCAAGGAGGACTGCTGCTCGGGCGTCGAGGCGCGCGGGTTCGACAAAAGCATCATTGAAATCGAGCCGCCCGCCGACATGATTTCCGGCCCCCGCCAAATTGACTATTTCCTCTATGCCTCCACCCACAAATCCGAATCCGGCCTGCCGGCCCTCACCGCGCACGTGCCCGGCAACTGGAATGCGGCCGATTTCGGCGGCTCGCCCAGGACGCTCAACACGGCCTATGCCTGCAAGCTCAAGCAGATATTGCAGTTTCTGGCCGAGGGGGCCCGGGCGCACAAGCTCGACTGGCCCATCAACATGGAAGTGGACCACCACGGCCCGACGCCCGATGGCGGAAACAAAGCCCTTCTTTTCGTCGAAATCGGAAGCGGGCTCGAGCAATGGGAGAACGAAGTTGCGGGCAAGGTGGTAGCCGAGGCGATGATGAAGGCGCTTTTCCGCCCCACCCCACCGGCGCCGGTCTATTTCGGGATCGGCGGCGGGCATTACGCCCCCAAATTCACTCATGTGATGCTCGACAGCGAGAAGGCCGTCGGGCACGTGCTCCCCAAGTACCATGCCGCCTCGTTCGACGAACACATGCTCCGGCAGGCCATGGAGAAGACGGTCGAGAAAGTGGAAGGCGCGCTCGTGGACTGGAAAGGATTGGGCAAGGAGGAGCGCGAGCGCGTCGTCGCGCTTCTGGAAAAAGAGGGCGTGCCATACAAAAGAGCGTGAATAAGCAACAACTGCGCCCGGAACAAGCATGCACGACTCGTCATCGTTCGGGCGCCCGTCCGGTTTTTTTTCTGTCCGGTTTTCTTTTTCTGATTTGGTTCGGTTCCTGTTTTTTGCGCCATTTTCCATCGGCCGATGCGATTAAATATCTCCTTTTCCCTATCTTGGCGTCAGGGAAAACCCATGGTGAACACCTTCACGTACCAAGGGGTGAAAATCACCCTCTTCGGCCACGCCAGCCTGTGTTTCGAGGCGCAGGAAAAGGTCGTCTACGTCGATCCCTATGTGCTCGGCCCGGGCGCTAGGCCCGCCGATGCCATCCTGCACACCCATCCCCACCACGACCACTGCGCCCTGCCCAACTCCATCATCACCTCCTCCACCACCGTGCTCGCTAAGGGGTGCAAGCATCCGGGCCGCGCGCTCTCCATCGGCGACAAAGTCCAGCTTTCGGCGAATATCGTCGTTGAAGTCGTCGATGCCTACAATCTCGAGAAGCCCTTCCACCCCCGCGGCACGGGCGCGGGATTCATATTCACGTTCGGTCCCCCGGGCCGCCAAGTGCGCGTCTATGTGGCCGGCGACACCGACCACATCCCGGAGATGAAGAATTACAAATGCGACATCGCCTTCCTTCCCGTCGGCGGCACCTGGACCATGGACGTGCGCGAGGCGGTCGGGGCGGTCATGGACATCCGGCCCAAGATCGCCATTCCGTATCATTGCAATTACGTGGACAAGACCCAAGCCGACCTCGCCCGGTTCAAGGAGGCGGTGGAAGGCCTCAACATCGGCGCAAGCGTGCGCTTATTAACCACCTAGAGTTATGATGCAATGAGGCGGCGCTCCTGTCCATATGCTGCCCTCGTCGGCCGGCATCTTGCAATGTGAACCTATGGAATGGATGAAAAACAAGCCCGTCACCCTCGCCGCCCTTTGCGGCGGCGCGCTCAGCCTCGCGGTCGGCGCGTATCTGGGCTCCCCGCTCTTCGCCGGCCTAGCCGCCGTCTTCTTCCTCGCCTCCCTGATCGTCTGGAAATGGGGCTACTGGCTCGGCCCGCTCCTCTCCGGCGCGGGCGGCAGATCCCTGTTCTCCCCTCCGTTCGAGATGCCGCCCAAGCAGGACGTGCTCATCAAGAAGACCGATGAGGGCTATTTCGCCTCCGTTTTCATGGCCGTCGAGCTTCGCGACACGGCCTCGTTCAAGAGCGGCGAGCAGAAATCCATGCTCATGGAGATGTTCGAGCGCGCGGTCTCCTCCTTGCGCTATCCGGTCAAGCTCTCCATGCTGGTGTGCGCCCTCGACCAGGGCGACTACATCCAGAAGCTCGAGGAGAAGCGCAGCCTCGCCGAGCACAAGAAGGCCCAGCTCAAAGGCAAGCACGATTCCGACGATGCGGCGTACCTCGAGCGGCAGATCGAGGCCCTCACGGCCCAGATCGGGCGCCTGAGCGGGGGCGAGAAGCCCATGCAGGTGCTGGCCTACGCCTCCACCACCGCGTCCGGCCTCACGCGCGAGGAGGCGCTCGCCAAGGTCCGCGCGCAGGCGCAGGAATCGGCCGCCGTCCTCTCCAACGCCCTCTCCTGCCATGTATACCCCCTTGTGGGCGAGGAATTGCTCGCCAGCTTCGAGTGGGAGCGCTGGGGCCCGTCCTCGCGCGCCGACATGGCCGACCGGACCTTCTGATCGCGGATCCCAAGATGATACGATGCTCGCGATGCCCGTGGCAAGCGAGGGCAAGCGGCCCGCGCCAGGCCATCCGGGCGAGGGCAAGCGGCCCGCGCGACAGAAAGGCGGAATTGATAGGGTGCTCACGATGTTCATGACCGGCGATGGCGGGCGGCCCCGCGCGATGCACTCTAAGAATGAGGTTGATACGATGCTCGTGATGCTCATGGCCAGCGAGGGAGGATCCTAAAATGGGCCGCCTCAATGTACAGAACGTCCTATCCTCGGAGCTGGCGCGCCGGCGCTTTTTCCTGCGCCCCGGTGAGCCGATGGCGTCGGAGCTGATGGGCCCGCCCGGAGAGGGCATCTACCTGGGCCGCACCGACACCCTGCGCACGCCCGTGTATTGGGATTTCAAGCGCCTGGCCAATCCGCACGTGGCCGTCATGGGCATGACTGGCAGCGGCAAATCCTATTTCGTGAAAGCGTTCATCACGCGCGCGCACCAGGCCTGGGGAACGAACGCCCTCATCTTGGACTGGGCCGGCGAATACACGCCGTGGGTCAAGCGGGCCGGCGGGCGAACCATCCGGCTCGGAAGCGCCCATTCGCTCAACATACTGGACTGCACGCAGGCCGCCGCCTCCTCGCGCTCCCGCGCCCAAGCGGAGGCCAAGGAAAAGAAGCCGGCCCGCACAGCCCGCGCATCCACGCCGCGCATGCGCATCGAGCAGGTGCTCGGAGCCATGCTGGTCCTCACCGACCTTGGCAAGCACCCGCGCCAGTTGCGCGAGATCAAGGGCGCGCTCGAGCGCGCCTACGTAAAAAAACATCTGGCCTTGGACAAGGAGGCCAAATCATCGGCGGACGGCAAGCGCATGCCCCTCTTTTCGGACGTGCTCGCCCAGCTCAAGTCCCGCCAGTCCGGCCGCAAGGGCGACGAGGATTTGGAGGCGGCCGTGCAGAAGATCGAGGCGTTCTGCGCCAAGGGCGCGGATTACCTCTCGCGCGCGGGCGGCGTGCGCCTCGACGAGCTGGTGGGTTCGGGCCTCGTGTCGGTCGACCTCTCCGGGCTCCCCAGCGAGGCGCACCGCTCGCTGGCGGGCCTCACCATCCTGCAATTCCTAAAAGAGCGCATGCGCGCCGAAGGCTGGTCGGCTTCTCGCCGGCTCGCCCTCATCGTGGTCGCGGACGAGGCGTGGAAGATCGCGCAGGACGAGCGCTCTGATCTGGTGGCCATCATGCGCGAGGGACGCAAATACGCCTTCGGCCTCGTGGTGGCCAGCCAGAACCCGACCGACCTCTCCAAGACCATCCTCTCGAATGCCGGCACGGTGATCGCCTTTAGGCTCATGCTCGCCGAATTTCGGCAGTTCGTCGGCCAGTCCATGCACTGCCCGCCGCAGACCATCGTCCAGATGGAGCGCTATCAGGTGGGGCAGGCGCTGGTGCGCATGGCGTTCGAGAAGCCCGGCTCGTTCGACGGGCCGTTCGTCATTTCAAGGATCGAGGGGGAAGAGCCGCGCTTAAAGTGGCATTTGGAGGTGGACAAGATGGAGATCGAGATGGACCGCGAGGATTTCCGCAAGCGCCTCTGGCGCATGGGCTGCTCGGACGCGCAGATCCAATCCGTGAGCGAGGCCTTCGAATCCGCCGACCGCTCGCTGGATGCCGAGGAGCTCGCGCGGATGCTCACCGCTTTCGGGTTTAGCCGATCGCCCATCCTCTCGTTTCTGCGGGGCTTGGGCGTGTCGGATCCGGATCTGGTGAAGATTTTTTCGCGCCTGCAGGCCCGCAGCCTCGGGGTGCCGACAGACAAGGTCGTTTCAGTGGTGGTATTAGATGACGTCTCAACCCAAAAGCGCCCGTAGGCTGGGCAAGGCCGGGGAGCGGGAGGCCCGCACGCCTTCTTCTCCGGAGCCTATG
>JAHFEC010000017.1 GCA_023248665.1 Microcaldota archaeon
AGCTGTGCGTTCCAACGTCGGATGCTTCTCGGAGCGGACCAGCTGGACGAACTGGTCAATCTTGGTCTGGAGCACGGGGAGAGAATGACGGCGGGGCATTTAAAGGTTTGTCGGGCCGCAAATGAGCGGGCCCGGGCCGGCCGGCTCGTTTCGCAAGGGCGGGGCACCGGCCGGGATGAGCGCCCAAAAAGGATATTAAGCGGGGCCGTAAAATCCACGCATGGAATGGGGGGAAAACCGGCGGATGCCGCGCGAACGGACTGGGCGCGAGCGACGCGCCATCCGGCATGACGCCAAGCGCGAGGACGCCGCCCCCTTTTCGCCGGCCCGCGCTCGGAGGCGGAACGGGCCGGCGCGCGCTTCTTGCCGCGGGCAGACCACCGTCGAATACGTGGTCATGCTCAGCGTGCTGCTCATCATCCTGACCGCCGCCTACATCTACTCGCGCAATCTGGACCTCAAGCGCGAGGGCCTCGTCTCGCAGATGGAGGGCGAACGGCTCGTTTACCAGCTCTCGCAGGCCATGGACTATGCCGCCATCGCGGGCGGGGAGAGCAACATCTCCCTTTTCCTTTCCGCCTACCCCAACCAGAGCATGGTCGTCTCGGGCGCCGAGGTGCTGGCGCTGGGGCCGGGCAACATCACGCTGGCCTCGTCGCGCAGCCTCGCGGGCCTGGCGACCGGCGCGCAGTATCCCAAGTATTTCGATTCCAACCAGCAGATCAGGGTGGAATGTGACGGCGCCAAGATAACGGTCAACGAGGAGGGATAGGAGAATGAGCCAAGGATGGAACGAAGAATGGATGAAAAAACGGATGGACGAGCAAAGGACGGATGAAGGAAGCACAAAACAGAGAAAAACGCGGATGAGACGCATGAACCCCAAAAAAACAAAAATCGCCCAGGTGATGATCAGCGACTTCATAGTCTCGCTGTCCGTCTTCATGCTCGTGCTCATGCTTTTTTACGTGACGTGGACCCGGAACGTGGATGCCATGGGCGAGGAGCTGCTTCGGGAGCGCGCCCTGCAGGCCGCGCAGAAAGGCATGGACGCCCTCACCCTCTCCCCCGGTTTCCCGTCCAACTGGGCGGTGATGGGGCTGGCTTCCCCGGGAGATGCCGCCCTCGGGGGCATCGGCACGGCCCAAAGCCCCGGAAACCTCGATGAGGTCAAGATGGCGCAGCTGGCCGCATGGCTCGGGAATCCGAACAATCACAACGCCACGCTCAAGAAGATGGGCATCGGCCCGTACGATGCGGACGTGGGCCTGAGCCTGACGGACGGCGGCACCCAGATTTATTACATGGGTTATGGCCCGCAAAGCGATGCGCAGGTGCTCGCGAGCGCGCAGCGGCTGGTCGTCTATGCCAACAAGAGCGCGACGGTGAGAATCCGGGTGTGGAGGGCGGGGCAATGAACACGGACACGGAAGCCCGCAAGAAAGGCGTGGTGCTGACCACCGAAGCGCTCATGGCCGCCCTCCTGCTTTTGGGCGCGCTCATGCTCGCGTTCGGCCCGCTCGCGCCCGAACAGGCCCTGCCGGACGGGAGCCTGCCCGTCCTGAGGCATGCGGCCGACGACACGCTGGAGGCGGGCATGCGCGACGATGCGTGGCTTCAGCCCCTGCAAGCCCCGGGCATTGCCGATGATTTGAAGATTAGGAATCTGGTCAACAACCTCACGCCGTCGCTCTGCATGGAGGTGGAGATATACGGGGACGGACAGGTGCCCCCGAATCTCACCTACGCATATGTGCGCCCGGGCTGCCTGCGGGGCACCGGCGTGCAAGAGGCGCAGGGGTGGCGGGCCATCATCAACCGGACCGACGCGTCGGATTATTCGTATTACTGGGTGCGCGCCCGCGCGTATCCGCGGGGAGGGGAATAGATGCAAAAAGGGCTCGTGTACACCATGTCAGTCTTCCTCATCGTGGCCGTGTTCCTTGAGCTGGCCCTCTTCTGGGTCGGGCAGATGGACAAGCGCCTCCTTTACTCCCAGCCGCAGCCGGACGGCGAGGTGCTGATCTACAAGCTCGATGAATTGTCCTCGCTTTCCATGCAGGCCATGGGGCTGGATGCGCAGATGGCGCGCACGAGCACGGCGCTCACCCTCAACATCAGCGATGCGGGATTCCCGTTCGTGGGTGCGGGCGCCGGCCGCATACAGGTCAGCAAGCTGGAGGCGTGGAGCGAGAGCGCGAGCGGGTGGCAGAATGCCACCAATTCGAGCCTGAAGATGGACGTGTCGGTGCCCAACGGCACGGGCTTGCTGCTCTCCACTTCCGGCTCCAAGCTTAATTACACGCACGACAACACGGAGAGCACGCGGGACAACGCCACGCTGAACCTCTCGAAAGTGGCGGGATATGTGCCGACTGCGGTGCGGGTCGACATCACATGCACACGGCCGGCGGGCGGCATACCGGGAGTCCTGGACTGGACGGACTGGAGCAACACCGGCGGCTCGATGAACGGGGTAATCAACTTCCTCGATGCGACCGCAGGATGGACGCGCCAGGACAATGTGCAATTCGACCCTTCCACGCCCAATGCGTTCAATGCTACTTACAGGACCAACGCCAACAGTTATGCCGAAGTCATCCATGTGGACTGGGGCCCGGATTACCTGCTCCAGATATGGGCCGAACCCAACCCGGCCAGAGACTACACGAAAGCGGACATCAACTGCACGTGGAACATCAGCACCACGATGAATTTCCCGAACGCCAATGCCGAAACGCTTTACGTGCCCATTCACGTCATCCTCAACAGCACGAACGCGAATTATTCCGGCAATCTGGTGCTGGCCAGAAAATAAGTGGATTTATATTTTTTGCCACTTATAGATTAAACATGGAAAATGGCAAAAACAACCCGGATAATGTAAACTATCCCAACGGCAAGCCCGTCGTGGGAGCCTGCGGCGTTTACGACCCGCACGATACGGCTTATGGAAATATCAAGCCGAATATCACGTATTTGGACACCCACGAGATAAAATGGGGAGCGGTGGCGCTCGCCGGGGCAGGGGTGCTCACGATGGCCACGCTGGCCAAGAAATTGATGAAGCCGGCCTCGAACGGGAAAATAAATGTCGATGGCCTAAAGCCAGCCGGGAAGCAGACGATAAGACCGTGAGCCCGAGTTCGTGGCCCGAAACCTCTTCAGGCTCGATTTTTCTTCACTTTCAGATCCAACACCACTTGCGTGAGCGTGGGCGAGTAGGGTCGCACCTCGCGCCATGAGAGAAGCGCAAGCGCACAGCCTTCTTTTTTGGATATTTGCCCCGCCCGCGCGAGCACGTCGGCCTCGCCGGCCTCGGTCGGGGTGAAGGCGTACAAGTGGATGACGCAGCCGTCTTTGGCCGCGCGCAGGGCGGACGGCAAGAATGAGAGCGAGTCGGACGGGTGGGGCATGAGAATCCGGTCGGCCCAGCCGCAAAAACGGGACTGGACGAGGACCGCTTTGACGTCGCCCTCGATGATCTCGATGCGCCTGCATTTGTTAAGCAGGACATTTTTTTTTGCAAGCGCAATGGCGTGCGGGTTAAGCTCGATGCACACTATTTTGGCGGGCTGGGCCTTGGGATTGGTTTTTTTCTCGATGATAATGGCATAGGGGGCCACGCCGGCGAAAAGCACGAGGATGTTCTCATCCGCTTTCGCCTGGCCGGCGATGCGCAGGCGCTCGGTACAGAAACGGGGCGTGAAATACACCTCGTTGAGATCCACCTCGAACTCGCAGCCGGACTCCTTGCACACGGTGCGCGTGCGCTTCTCGCCCGCAATCACTTCCACGGGGCGGATGCGGTAGGGCCCGCCGGTGCCTTCGGTCTTCTTGGCCGCCACTTTCACGTGAGGGTATAGTTCGAGCACGGCGCGGGCGATGCGCTCCTGCTGGTGCGCGAGCGCATCCGGGATCTCCAGCACGGCGATGTCGCCGACCAGGTCAAAAGAGCCGACCAGCCGGGCCATTTCCTGCTCGGATAGGTAGGGCGCCAGAAGCTCCTGCAACGAGAGGGGGCGGTGCGCGGCCTTTTCGAGCGCGGCCTCGCGCAATGCCCCCAGCTTCAATGCCCGCACTTTCTTCTCAAGAGAAGGCAGGACGGGGAAGACGACGTCGCCGCCTTCGTGGCGGATCTTGTACAGATGGTCGAGGGCGGAATGCTGGATGAGGAGGCGGTGCGCGCCCTGCGCGGATTTCTTTGGGACGAAAAGCGCAAGCGTTTTGGCCGGATTGGGGTTCGACATGGGATAACCTTGGAAAAAGGGGTTAAATAAGCTCGCGAAGGCCCGGCGATTGCGGTTTTTTCCTGCGGGCCCGTGAATAGGCCCGGGCAAAAGCCGGGGCGGACGTTCCCCGGGCGGCGAGCCCGGGGAGATGCGGGCCGGCAGGCCCACAGGCGGAGCCTTAGGGGCTCACGAAGATGCTCGGCTTGCCGGGCAGCGCGTTGGACGCCTTCGCGGCCAGCGCCGGCGGCGCATCCTCCTCGCGCAGGACCTCGATTTTGGCGCCTAAGAATTCGCTTGAGAGGAATTCCCGGGCGTCCGTTAGCACGTCCATCTCCTCCTGCGCGTCGAGCGCCTCGCCCGTGATGGAGCCGATGTTCTTGATGAGCTTGCCGGCCAGCTGCGCCACCGCCTGCGCTCGCTTTGAGAGCTCGGGGTCTTTCTTGGCCGCGTCCATCACCGCTTTGATGTTCTTGTGAGCCGCCACCAGCGCGCGCGCCTTCTTCTTCCACGAGGAATGCACGATGAGAGAGATGGAGGCGGGCTTCTCGTTCTTGATGAGCGAGAGGATGTGGCGCACGTCCTCGATGACGGACTGCAGATACTGCTCGCCCATCTCAAGCGAGGGGTCGATCTGTTTCGTATCGGCGGACGGGAAACCGGCCGACACCGCCATCGGGCAAGCGGCGGCATACGCTTTCTTCTCGCCCAGCATTTCCCAGAATTCCTCGGCCACGTGCGGCATGAAGGGGTTGGCCAGCAGGGCCCAGTACTCGAAGAATTCGCGCAGATCGAGCCGGGCGCTGCGGCGCGAATACCATTGCAGGTCATTGACCGTGTCGTAGAGGAGCGCCTTCGCCAACGGGCGCAGCTGGAACTCGTCGTACTGGGCGCGGGCGTCGCGCACGCGCGAATGGAACCTTGAATAGAACCAGCGCGAGATTCGGGAGCGGGAAGGGGCCTTTGTTTTCTCATTGATCGTCTTCTTGAGATAGTTCTCCAGAACGTTCAGTCGGCTGATGACGCCCTCGGCGGCGGCCTGGTTGAAGTCCGAATCCGCCTCCAATTCGGCGCTGGACGTCACCACGAACCTAACCACGTCCGTGCCATACTGGGCGATCGCTTTTCTGAGCGGCAGGATGTTGCCCATGCTCTTGGACATCTTCTTGCCTTCCATGGTGACGAAGCCGTTGGACACGGCCTGCCTCGGCCAGAAGGAGGAGGCCGGGCGCTTTTTCCCGTCCGCCCCTTCCTGCGCCTGCGCGAATACGGCCGTGTGGATGAATATCATGAAGGTCAGGTGGTTGTGCACCAGATCGTGCGCCGAATGGCGCGAGTCGAGCGGATACCAGTACAAGAATTCGCGCCGGGCCTCGTCCCAGTCCGGCGTCTTCTTCTTTTTGTCTGCGGGCTCTTTCCCCAATAGGACGAAATCAAAGAATTGATCATCGATTTTCTCGATCCCGCCGTCGGCTGCCATCTTCTTCACGATGGGCGCGATGGTGTAGAAAGCCATGTAAATGGTTGAATCCGACAACGCCTCGATCATCTGAGTCTCATCGAACGGGAATTGCGTGCCCAAGCCGCTGGCGCGGGTGCAGGCTTTCCTCTGCAGCCAGCCGACGGTGTATTCGTAGTCTTGGCGAAGGCCGGCGGGCCGGATGCGCATGGCGGCGAGCGCCTCGCGCGTCTTGGCCTTCCACGCCTCGTTGCCGTAGTCGATGAACCACTGGTTCTTGACTTGCTTGACCACGCACAAGGCGCCGCATCGGCAATGGACCGGCGCGTTGGCCAGAATGTGCACGGACAGGGCCTGGCCGGCGCGCACGAGATCCGCTTTTATCCTCTCTTTGGCCTCGATGCCGTTCAGGCCGGCGTAGGGCGCGCTCTTCATCCGGCCCGAATGCGCCTCGGTCTTGTACAAGAGCTTGGTGGCCTCTTGGGCTTTCGGGTCGTCCTGGTTTTTCACGCCCATCTTCTGGCAGAGCTCGCCGGCCGGGCAGGGGCCGAAGCCGGGCGTGTCCAGCACTTGGATGGGCTTGGTTTCATCGAGCTTGTGCAGGTCCCGCAGGGCCAGCCAGTCAAAGGGCGCGTGCGCGGGGACGGACATGACGAGGCCGGTGCCGACCGCCGGATCGACGAAGGAGGCCGGCAGGATGGGAATGGCCCGCCCGTCGGCCGGATGCGAGGCGCGAAGCGCGAGCAGCTCGGAGGCCGGCACGTCTTTTATCTTGGCCATCTCGAACTGGTGCGAGAGCGTCTCGAACGCCTCGCGCGTAAGATAGATGCGCTTTGGTTTTTGGGCCGCCGGGGCTTCCTTTTTCCCCGCCTTCTTCTCTTTCTTCCCGGCATTCGCCTCTTTTTTCCCCATCTTTTCTTCTTCCGCGGCTTCCTTCATTTGAACGAGCACGTATTTGGCGTTTGGGTTCACCCACAGGTTGGTCACGCCCGGCAAAGTCTCGGGCCGGTAGGTGATGGTCGGGATGAAGCCCTCGCCGGCTTGGAAAAGCACGGCCGTCACTTCCTCCAGCTGCGGGTCGAGGTCGCCCTGCGTATCGTGCCCGCCCACCGGCTGCTGGTCCGCCGGGCACCAGGGCACCGGATGCGAGCCCTTGGCGATGAGGCCGGCCTCGTGCAGCTTGTGGAACTGCCATTGGATGAACTTGTTGAAGATTGCATCGAAGGTGTAGAATTTTCGCCGCCAGTCGATGGAATAGCCCATCTCCTTCATGCCGGCCTCGATTTCCTTCGAGAAGAAGAGGACGAGGGATTTGGGCTCGGTCAGGGTGCGGGTCGTCTCGGGCGGGATGCCGTAGATCTTGTCGAAAATGCCGAACAGTTCCGGGTCTCCGGCCTGGATGCGCTTGGCCATGGCCAGGATGGGCGTTCCGGTGACATGAAAGGCCATGGGAAAGAGCACGTTCTTGCCGTTCATGCGCATATAGCGCGCATAGATGTCGGTGGTGGTGTAGGTGCGCGCGTGCCCGATGTGCTGCGGCGAATTGGGGTAGGGAAAGGCGGCGGTGAGATAGAATTTGTCGCCTTTAGAGACATGAGGCTCGAATATATGCGCCTCGTTCCAGCGCGCCTGCCATTTGACGTGAAGCGAATGAAAATCCATGGAAATAATGGGGTGGCGAGATTTATTATGGATTCGTCCGGAGCGCGGGCGGCGGAACATAGCTATAAAAAATGATTTTTGCAGATATGGGGCAGGTGATACGATGAGCAATCGTGTTATGGTGACTAGGGAATTGGCCAATAAGCTCACGACCGAGAAGATGAATCATTTGAATTACAAGCGCAATGAGCGCCCGGTTCAGAATAGGCGGACGGAAATCGTCGGGATTATCGGCACCACCCGCCGTCTGGCCCGAACCCTCCATGACATGGACAGCGTGCGCGAACTGATCAGGCTCGAACAATATGCCAAAAACGTATTCACCCACGAGGACCTGCGCCTGATCAAGAAAGATGCCATAGAAATGAAGCGGTATTTTGTGAAAGTGGAGAAAAGCCGCATGGATTTCGATGCCCTCAAGGCCCCGGTGGAGAGCAAGTTTGACCTGGCCCGGATGCCCAAGGCGGACGAAAAATACTTCTGACGCGGCCAAAGCTATCCCGGACACCCGTGGACGGGATTATGAAAACCTGCATAGGTGTTTAGAATGGAGACCACGATGGTGCAACTCAAGAAGAAGACCGTCTTTAGGCTCAAGAGGCTCAAGCACTACGGGCGGCAGTCCTACGACGAGGTCATCAACACGCTCATCGACAACCCGGACGACCTGACGCCCGAGGACATCGAGGCCATCAGGAAAGGGGTGGCCGACATCAAGGCGGGACGGTTCTATACGGAAGAGGAGATTATCCGGCGCCACGGGCTCAGACTCGATTAGGGTAGTTCCAGACCGCCAACTCTACCCGCTTCAACGGGTCAGATACGGCGGAAACGACCGGAAAGCCAGCTAAGCTTTCGTCTTTGAAGCAGGACGCCACCCGCTTTAGCGGGTGGTAATAGCGAATTCGGTTGATTATTGAACTTTCGAGCCGGGCCGCGAAAGAGTGCTCGCCGTCTGGGACCGGCGTGGCGCCCGAGCGCCGCCTGTCCTTTTTTGTTCCATTATTTTTCCAATCAGCTATTACAAGAATGAAAGAATAAGGAAAATCAGGTGGCTAAAGCTTTACAATTACCTAGAAAAATACTATGGAAAACAGGTTTGGTGAGCGCCCGCCTTACTGCGCGCCGACGTTGATTGAGCAGGTGGCTTCCTGCTGCCCGTTGATGTCCACTTCGCAGTAGGTGGGATAGAAGACCTTCTTGCCTTCCGGCCCATACTTGATGTGAAAATAGGCCCGCTCACGCATGCTCAGGAGCGCGTCGGCCAGCGAGACGGTGCCGTTGACGTTGTTGATGGTCACGTTGGTCTCATTATAGACGATGCTCGAGGCGATGCATCCCGTCGCATTGCACGAATAGAACAGCAGGTCCTTGGTCTGGGTCTTGTAAAAACCGCTCGAGATGAGGTTGACCCCGCACTGCATGATGCTGGAGGTGACGTTGGACGAGGGCGAGCCGGAGGTGTCCACGATGATACCGGACTGGGGATTGTGCACGAGGTCATTGAGGAAAACGCTCGGGTCGCTCCCCCCGTCCTGAGGCTGGAGCAGGAGCGCGCCCAGCACGAGCACGAGGATGATGGCCCCGCCGATGAGCGCGTATTTCTGCGCGGATGAGAGGGCGGAAGGCTTGGGCGGAGGGGAGACGGAAGAAGATGACGAGGACGGACTCGCGCCGGTCTTGAGGGTTTTTGGTTTCTCTTTCATGGGAACACCTGTTCTGTTTTTTTGGGAGGATAAAAAGAAAAAAGATTAATTGATCACGTCGCCGATCTCGCAACGCTGGTAATAGGCCGCGTCGCCATAGGCGTCCGCCTGCTTCTGGTACACCACAGAGAATTCGGGCGCCTTGGCCGTCTTGACGTAGTGCAGGAAGAGGATGGGCTTCCCGCCGGTCTTGTCGATGCATTGCGGATAGGTGTAATTGGTCTGGGATCCCCAGGCGCACACGTTGCCCGAATAGCTGAACACGGTGGTGCTGGCGTTCTTGAAGCGGGTCTTGAGCTGGCCGGAGACGTTGCCGGCGCAGGAGGCCATGGCCGTGACCGTGTCCGCGCTGGCGCCGGTCTGGTCGATGGCCACGTAGGACACGCCGCCCGAACCCTGCACGAGCGAGAGGTAGTCGGAGAGCGTGCCCTGATGGGCCGACTGGTTGATGAGCAGGAACATGCCCACCGAAGCGATGCCCAAGAAGAACAGGAATGCGAACAGGGCGATGACCCATACGCCCAGCGCCCCGCGGTTGCGGAACACGGGCTTGAAGTAGAGCAGCACGCCGATGAAGACGATGAGCGCGACGGCCACGAGCGCCAGGTCGGTCAGGAAGAGCACGAACGGCGGGATGACCGGGGCCACCTGCGTGCGCGTGGAGGCGGGCAGCACCATGAGCGCATCGGTGAGCGAGAACACGCCGTTGACGGCAGTCTGGCCGAATTGGCCGCCCACGTTATACGCGCTGCCGGCCGCGCCGCGCTGGGCGGCGATGTGCGCCTCGATGTCATTCTGGAGCGCGAGGTATTTGGCCGTGAGGTTGGCGTATTGCGCGCTCGTCATGGGGGGCGTAAAGAGGGCGTCGAGGGCCTTCTTGCGGCTGGCCAGCGAGTTGTAGGAGTCCACCGAGGGCTTGTCCTGCGCATTGGTCTCCCACCGGGCGCGGATCAGCGCGTCCGATGCGTTGTTCTGGGCGGACTGGGCCGTGGCATAGGGCTTCGCGCCCGACTTGAGCGAGGCCTGCAAGGCGGGGACGGCGGCCTGCAATGAGGCGAAATCGGTCTCGATGCCGTTGAAATTGCGGGACGAGACCTCGGCATCCACCTTGGGCCATGTTTCGGAGAATGCCCGGGCGGCCGAGGTGAAATTCGGATCGCTCACATAATTGGCCAAGTCCAGAGCCTGGTCCCGTAAGGAAGAATAATTGGCCTTAAAAGCGTTCCATTTGGGAGCCCAGACGGCGTAGATTTGGGAGTTCTGCTGGTAGGCTACGCGGTCGGAGGTGGACTTGACGAGCTGGAGGGCGATGGTGGCAGGCGAGCCGATTGAGGACATGCGCGAGAGGATGGTGGATATCTTCGAGTTGGCATCGTCGAGGGAGGCCGTGTCGAACTGGGGGCTGGCGCACAGGCCGATGCAGTTCGGGCAACTGGCGGCGCTGCCCTCCGGGAAGCGCAGATTGTTGCTGGAAAGGCTGGCGGCGGCGGTCTTGATGGCCGCGATGCGCGTCTGGATGCCGGAGAGCGAGGATTGGGCATCGTCATTCGTGAGCGAGGAGAGCGACGAGAATATCGGACCGATGTTGTCGTTGAGGGTGGCGGTGTCAAGCGAGTAATCGAGGATCAGTGGCGAGAGGATTTCCGGATAACAGCCCGATCCGCCGCCGCCGGCCGCATAAAGGCCGCACACGACGTTGGCGGTCCCGTAGCACGAGCTGGAGGTGTTGCACGGGATGGAAATCAGCCCGGTGGACTGCAGGCACATGTATTCGATGCCATAGGGCGCCAAGCGGGTCTTTTTGTTGCGGCTGTCGTTGAACGAGAGCAGGTCTGCGCGGATGGCGGAAAGCTCGCCGGAGGAGGGCAGGACGGTGTTCTGGTAATTCGCGCTCAAAGCCGCCTCAATCTGGGCCGGGTCGGTGATGAGGGTGTCTCCGGACGCGACGAAGGCGGGCGTGCCGTTGATTTTGTAGAGCGTGTAGGCCGCATTGCCCCCGGAGAGCGTCTGTGAGGTGATGGTGGTGGATTGTTCGGTGTCGTAGAGGTAGGCGCTTGCATTGAACGCCCAGGCGCAAGCGCAGAGGAACGCCAAGACGAATAGGGATAGATAGACCGGTCGCATGCAAGAATTGGGGTGCTTTGATTTAAATAGATTATGGCAACGGCGAAGATTCGGGAATTTGCCCGGCTGTGATTGTGGTCCGCATGACCACCGCAGGATGTGATTCCGGATATTGACGCGCCGCTTCTTTGGGCCGGCCATGTTAAGGATAACTTGTGGCGGATAAAAAAGATGGCACCGGCTTTCAAGCCCGCGCGGCACTCATAGCCTCGTCAGCTTGAAGAGGTTGTCCTGGATTGTCCGCGCCAAAAACGCGTTGAGTTTCGCGTCGTCCCTGTTGCGGGCCAGTTTGGTCAGCGAAAGGTATTCCCCGCGCGCATTGGAATATATGCTGATGAGGGGAAACCCGTTGCGCATCAGCGCGTAATTCCATAGCAGGCGGGCGGTCCTGCTGTTTCCGTCCTCGAACGGGTGGATATGCTGGAACTCGTTGTGCACGAACGTCGCAAATTCAATGGCCTCCTGGACACCCTGTTTTTTTGCCATGAAATCGTTTATCTGTTTGCACAGTGCCTCAAGCGCTGGGAGGATTTCAGAATGGTGCGACAATTTGTAGAATGGGTTCCCGCCGATTGAAACCCTGCCCGTGCGGATGCCCTCTTTCACCCCGGTATTGAACACGACAATCCGGTGCAAATCAAGGATTAGGCTCAACGAAACCGGCCCGGCCAGATTGTTGATGAGATGGCTGACGGCCACATAATAATTCTTGACTTCGCTGGCCTCCTTTAGTTTTTTGTCCGTTGGGACGATATCGTGGAGAAGAAGCTCTTTTGCCTGCTCCAGCGTGAACGTGTTCCCTTCAAGTTGCGTGGATGCGGAAGTGAACTCTATCTTTTGCTCCTCTTCGGCGCGGGAGAAGTCGATGTTCTTTTTCTGTTCCCGCAATTTGTAGAGCAGGTTCTCGATTTCATGATAGTTTATGGTTTGCCCCGCCTTTTTTGATTGGCCCGGTTTTGCGGATTTGGCCGGATTTTCCTCCCGTGCCCCGGACAGTGCCATGACTTCGTCGAAGACCGGGTCGGAAACGAAGCGGAACTGGAGCGGCCGTTTTGAGACAATGAAGAGAAGATTGACTCGGGATAGATAGGTCAGGTATTTGCGGATTGTCCGCGGGTTTATGGATTTGAAATCGCCCAGAAGCACGGTCTCTTTTCCGAAGCCTGTGCGCACTATTTTCGCAAAGTCGGGGCCGAGGAAAAGGTTGTAATTGATGCCGCGGCTCCGGCAGGATTTCATGACATTGAAAATGCGCCACGTGGCTGGGCAGTCCCGGTTTGGCCCGTATTTTCCCCCCTTCTGGATGACGATTCCGTTCTTTAGGAACCCCTTGAGGCGCTGGCGCACGGATGACGGGCTGGAGCCGGTTTTTTTCGCCAAATCTCCCAAGCGGGCCTCCTTCATCTCAAAAAGGGCGAACAGGCAGTCGAATTTGGTTTTCATGACGTTATTGTGGGCAGGATAATTTATAAATAGTGCTATTAGGCACTAAAAGTAAATGTTTGTTTACTTTTGATGGCAATAATGCATAAAAAGTAAATGGTATTGATTGTAAAGAACGCTCGCCACTGGGAAAAAATTTTTCTCGTGCCTTGCCGCCGTAAAAATAAAGGGATGGAACTCGCCCTCGTTTTTTCTGGCCGCAAAAAAATGTTTGGTAATTGTAAAGCTTTAGCCACCTGATTTTCCTTATTCTTTCATTCTTGTAAGATACGTTGCCACCAGAGGAAATATATCCTTATCGCGGTTGTTGTAGCGAAATTCCTGCTCTTTGAGA
>JAHFEC010000018.1 GCA_023248665.1 Microcaldota archaeon
ATGGTATCTGAGCCCTTAGAAGCGCCGCCGCTTAAGCGAAAACGACTTTCAATTCCTCGCCCTCTTTCACTTCTATCTTCTCCACCCGGCCCGCGGCCTTGATCTCGTCCTCGATGGATTTGAGGTGGGCGGCCTGCTCTTCTGGCAGGACCAACTCAAGTTTTGCAATCGGCGAGTTGAGCGAGAGTTTCCTCGACGCTTTCTCCTGCCTTATCGCTGAGATGACCTGCGCGAGCAGCTGGCCGGCGGGCACGGATTTCTCGTGCGCAAACTTCTGGTCGGGAGTGGGATAGGCGTGCTTTGAGATGAAGTCGGATTCGCCGGCGCTGAACATCTGCCATAACTCCTCAGACGAATGCGGCGCGATGGGCGCGAGCAGGAGCAGCGTGGTCTTGTAGACGGCATGAAGCGTGTATTGCGCGGCGCGCTTGGATTGTTGCGTTTCCTTGTCCGTCCCTTCGGCATAGATGCGATATTTCACATATTCGAGGTAATAGTCGCAGAATTCGTGCCAGAAGAACTCCTGCACCGCTTTGGTGATGCGGTGGAATTCGAAATCCCCCCATGCGACGGCGCACTCATGGACCACTTCGTTTAAGCGGTGAAGGAAATACTTGTCGATGGGGCGCAGATGCTTCTCGTCGGCATCGTCAGGCTTGTAGCCCTCGATGCTTTTACCCACCAGCTTGCCGGCATTGAGCAGCTTGTTGAGGAAGCTCTTGGCGTACTGGACGTCTTGGTAGGAGAACGGCCGGTCGCGCGCCATGGCGCCCGAGAGGGCGGCCCAGATGCGGATGCAGTCGGCCCCGTAGTCGGCGAGCAGCTTGTCGGGCGCGATGATGTTGCCCAAGCTCTTGGACATCTTCTTGCCGTCCGGCGCGAGCACGTTGCCGTTGAGCAGAAGCTCGCCAAAAGGCGGTTTGCCGGTGAGCTCGAGGCAGCGGTAGATGGTGTAGAAGGCCCACGTGCGCACGATCTCCACGCCCTGCGGGCGGAGGCTGGCCGGGTAGGTGCGCTTGAAGAACTTGGAATCCTCGCCCCATTTGGAGATGGCGAGCGGGGTGATGGACGAATCCACCCAGCAGTCGCAGGTGGAGCTTTCCGGGACGAGCGAGGACTGGCATGCCGGGCATTTCTTCTCGAGGGCCGGCGGATTGACCGGAAGCTCGCTCTCCTGCGCCGGGACGGTCTGGTCGCATTTTACGCAATACCAGAACGGCAGGGGCGTGCCGAAGATGCGCTGGCGGGAGATCACCCAGTCCCATTCCACGAAGTTGGCCCAGTCCTCGAGGTAGGAGATGGCGAACTCGGGCGCCCAGCGCATCTGGCGGGCGGCCGCCACGATCTTCTCGCGGTTCTCGGTGATCTTGGCAAACCACTGCCAGGAAAGGGAAAGCTCGATGGGCTTCTTGCAGCGGTCGTGCACCTTGACCACTTGGGTGAGCGGCTTGGAGGAGAGCAGCTTGCCTTCGGACTTGAAGCGCTCGAGAAGCTTGGAGCGCGCATCAAAGATGGACAGGCCGTTGAGCAGGAGGCCGGGCGGCCACGAGGATGCGGACGGCGATGCTTCGCTTTCCTTCGCGGGCGCGTTGATTATTTTCCCCCGCTCGTCCAGCGCGCGGATGATGGGCAGCTTGTGCCGGTACATCCACACGACGTCCTGCTTGTCGCCGAAGGTGCACACCATGACCGCGCCGGAACCAAAAAGCGGGTCGACGTCGGCGTCGGGCTTGAACGGCACCTTCGCGCCCAGCGCGCTGATGGCGGATTTCACCTTCAGGTCCTTGTAGCGCGCATCTTCGGGATGGAATAGCACGGCCACGCAGGCGTGCATCAGTTCGGGGCGGGTGGTGGCGATGGCGATATCCAAAAGACGGGGCTTTCCGCCCTCCGCCCCGCCTTCATTTCCCTTCCCGTTGCCGCCTTCTTTGCCGTCATCAAGCTCAAGCTGGAATTTGATGTCGTGAAGCTGCGTCTGCCGCTCGACGTCCTCCGTGTCGGTCTTGGCCAGGGCAGACTGGCACGAGGGGCACCAGAACACCGGATGCTCGCCGCGATAAATCTGCCTGGATTCGTACATCTGGAGGATGGATTTCTGCACCAGCTTGTGATACGAGGGGTCCATGGTCCGGTACTCGTAGCGCCAGTCCGGAGAGAAACCCAATGAATTCATCTGAGCGCGCATGCGCCCGATGCAGGCGTGCGTCCATTCGATGCACAATTTCCGGAATTCCTCGGGAGGCTTGCGGCCGTATTTGGCCTCCACCTTGGTCTCTGTGGGAAAGCCCTGGCAGTCCCAGCCTTGGGGGTAATAGACGTTGAAGCCTCTCATGCGCTTGTAGCGCGCCACGAAATCGAAATAGGAATAGGAGAGCACGTGCCCCATGTGCAGATCGCCGGAGGTGAACGGCGGCGGGGTGTCGATGGAATAGACGGGCTTGGCCGTGTCGGCCTCGTCGAAGTCGTGGGCATGCGCCGCTTCCCAGCGCGCCTGCCATTTCTGCTCGTTCGTAAAATCAAGGCGGTCGGCGAGTGGAATCATGGATATCACGGGGGTTGGGATGTCGGCATTGAGGAGGATAACACGAAAGAGAAGAATATAAACATCACCCGATGGACCGGTCGGGCGAAGAAATCAGACGATTACAATCCTTCGGCCCGGCGCGGAGCAAGGGATACGGGAGGCTTATCTCGTTCGGACAAATTGAATTTTTGATATCAGTGAGATAAACGCCTCGTTCTGCGCCGCGTCGCGCTCGAGGATGGCGGCCACCCGGACAAAATCGTCGGACTCTGTGAATGGGAGGGGGGCGTCCATTGAGCGCTCATAGCCATAGACCGCCAGAGCCTGGGCCCAGCTCACGTCGCGGGACGGGTCGAGGGCCATCAGCTGGCGGCTGTATTTCTCATAGAGTCGGAAGGTATCCAGCCGCTTCTGGTGGGCTTTGGCGTCCGCGGGCTTTTGAGAGGAATCGAACATTTCGCTGACCAGGGGCTGGGTGAGGTTGATGAGGGTGCCCACCAGCCGCACGAGCAGGCGGGCGTGCTCCCACACGTCGGACGGCCGGTTTTCCCACGACTTGAGGGCGGCCTCATAGGACTTCTGCAGATTGCCGGCGGCCTGATAGACAAATGAGATAAAGTAGGGAACCTCTGAACCCGGCTTTTCCACGCCCATCAGCCAGTCCGAGAGATCCAGCGCGGTCTTCAGGTCGGGGGGCTTTGCTTTGATTAAAGAGAATGCCCGGACGCTCTGGCGATCGTAATCTTCGCTGCCGCAAAAGCGCAGCATGGAGGCGGCAGCGGAAAAGTCATTATTTTGGACGGCCCCATATCCAGCCTGATGCGCATAGTAGGCCAGCAGGTCTGAATAGCCGGTGAAGGAGTAATGGACTGTGAAATCTCCCCCACCTGCCAGAGGGATGCCGAAAAACTTCAGCATGCCCAAGGCAAGGGATTTGTTGCCTGAAACATAGAGGACGAAATCGGAATCCGAGCCGAGATGCCGGGCAGAGGGATTGAAATCCAGCTCCACGACAGGCTCATCGTAGGTGGGACTGAAGAGGCAGATGGGGTCAATGAGCTGCGCCGGCTCTTCATCCCCGCCCGGGCGCAGGAAAAAGGCATGGCCAATGCCTGAAACCCCGGTTTTGTTCTGTCCCGGGGAAAGGTTGGTGGGGAAAGAATAGGAGGCGGCCACCAGCACCAGCCCTTCCGCCGCATGGATGTCCAGGCTCCGGGCAGCCATCTTGAGAAGCAAACAGAGGTCATCGCAGTCGCCGGTGCCCTTTTCCATGGTCTGGTTGGGAGTCTGGGGGATGGTTGAATTGTCGGTACCATAGGTTATACCTAATGCATTGCGGCGGTTGGCACCCAGATGGATGATGGAAAGAAGAAACTGGAATTGGGCGTCGTCATCGGCGTCCCAGACACGTTTGGGCAGATGGCGGGCCGTCTCCGGGTCGCGATTGGAAATTTCTGCCGTGATTTTGGCGAACTGCGCTTCCATCGCCGTTCGGATGAGCTGGACGTTTTGAGGGGAGAGCCCAAGCAGGGAGTTCTCGGCTTCAAGGCGCACGGCAGGGTTTTGATAATCGGACACCGCTTTGGGAAGGAGAATGGCCGCTTCGTTTGCAACAGGCGTTTCGGGTGCGGTTTTCGCCGGCCGTGGGTTTTGGAACACTTGAAAGAGCATGCGTATCGCCTCAGAGGGTCAATCTCTTCTGCCCCTCGTCCTTCCTGCTTTTTCCTTCTTTTGCCTTTTTCTTCTCCTTCGCCGCATCAAACCAGCCGCACCTCTCCGTGCAGTAATAGTAGCCATCCTTGCCGGCATAAGTGGGCACGCCGGACGCGGACTGGATGCGCGCGGCCTCCAGTTCCGGGCCCGAGACGATGAGCTTCATGCCCATGTGCGAGAGGATGCATAATTTCGGCTTTGCTGATTTGAGCAATTTCACCAAATCGCCGGAATTGAGGTGGTCTGGGATGTGGTCGTCGGCCGTCTTGAGGTTGTTGGCGATCAGCGCATCCACGCCCGCGAACGCCTTGTCGTGGACGGCCGGGAGGTATTCGGTGTCGGACGTGTAGCCGATTCTCACGCCGTCCAGCGTGAGCACGAAGCCGAAGCCGGTCGGATCGTCGTGCTTGACGGGAACGGCCGTGATGGAGAACGAATCCGGGCGGCCGGATTTCGCCTTCGCGATCCGCACTTCCTTCTTTTCACCCGGCGCGAGCGTGACGCATTGCTCCAGACGCGACTGATGGTATGTCGAGATGGATTTGTCTCCGTGCCGGTCGCCCGAGATCACCGAGCGAGAGGCGAGAAGGACGCCGCCCTTGGAAAGCATGTGGTCGCTCATCGCCTCGATGAGCACGCCCGCGTCCGAGACGTGGTCAACGTGCATGTGCGTGACGATGAGGGCGTCTGTCTTTTGCGGGTCGAGGCCGGCCGCATGGAGGCGCAGGAGCGCGCCGGGGCCGGGATCGACGTGGATGGTCGCATTCTTGCCCAGCAGGAGGAATCCGCCAGTGCCGCGCATCTGGCGCACGAGGTTGAAACGCCCGCCGCCGGTGCCGAGGAAAAGGAGGTCCACCATGATATCGCCGCCTCAACGCTTGAATGGATCGGAATCGTCCTGCCCGGACCCGGCAGAGGCCTCGGGCAGGTCAAACTTGGCGGCCTGCCCGGCCCGCTGCGAGTCGCGGGCGTGCAGATTCTGGTTGCGGATGGAGAAATAGAGGCCGAAACCGAAGATGGCGATGAGGATGACAAAAACCCCGGCCGCGATGACGAAGAAGCTGGTGCGATCGGTCAGCAGCGCGCTGATCGCATCCACGTCGGGCTGGTTGGTGGCGCTGGAGACCTCCAGCGTCCAGTAGATGCGTTTCTCCTGCCGGCGCGAGTCGTGCCAGACGATGGCGCATTCGTGCCTTCCTCGGGGGATGTTGAAGGCCAGATGCCCGTCCGGGGGGATGCTGATCGCCCGGCCGTCGATCAGGAGCAGATAGGGATCATTGACCACGCCGGTGCGGTTCACGTAGATGTGGGCCTGCCACTGGCCATCCGGGAGCGGGAAGACGTTCTCGACGTCCACGGAAACCGAGGAAGGCGCAGTCGCCTCGAGCGGCCAGGAGTTGCGCAGGAGGACCTCGTTGTCGGGGCCGCGCAGGACGATGGTGAAGAAATACGAACCGCTCATGGAAGGGGTGAACGGGATGGAAATGTCGCCGGACGACCCGTTCGGCAGGCTCATGGCGCCGCTCTGGCCGCCCCAGGACCATTCGATGCGGCGGGCCGACATGTTGGAGGACGAACCGCCCATGCGCAGGCGGATGATGTCGGGTTCGCCTTTCACCAGAGGTTGCTCGGGGATCGGTTCGGACACGTCCACGCCTTGCGCGAAAGTGACGGTGTAATTGAATTCCGCAGGTTCTCCTAATGTGGAGAACACGTAGAGCGTGTGCGGACCGGCCCGCATGGGATAGAATTCGAAGAACGCGCTCCCGTCTTCGCTGGCATTGGCTGACATCAGGAGGTCGGATTCGAGGACGGTCACGTTCTTGCCGGCCATGGAGGCCGGCAGGCGGACGAATACGCTCTGCTTCTGGCCGGCCCGGATGGAATCCGAACGCAGGGTGGCGTTGACCAGCGGCCATTGCAGGCGCGGATCCGACGTGATGTTGAGGGGCAGCGTCAGGAGCGGGAGGTAGTTGGAATTGATGGTGAGCGGGCAGGAGTACTGCACGTCCGGCTCCAGATGTTCGCCCACCCGGCCGGCCCAGATCAGGTTGATGGTCTTGTTCGGGATGGCGACGACATCCTGCGATGGCGCGTCCATCTGGATGAGCGAGACGCTCGATCCGGTGATGCAGGGCGCGAGCGAGACTTTGAGAAAATGATAATCCTCGGCCGGATATGACGTAAAGACGATGAACCGGGCGCCGGGAGGCAGGATAGTGGACGAGGCGCTCACATGATAGTCGCTGGAAGAGAGATTGGAGACCGAACTGGAAACCAGATGGACGTTATTGGCCAGGACGCCTTGGGATTGCGCGCCCTCCCAGACGAGATCGGCCGACGGGGGATATATCCGGGCCGATACGGTGGCGAATTTGAAATCCTGCGCCGCCTGCCGCGAGGAGACGATGTGGGTGGCATCCAAGCGCCCGATTTCCATCCACGTCGGATCCACCGGCACCCACCGGCCGATGTACACTTCGGTCCAGGCATGGCCCAGCCAAGATGCATAATCGTCGGAGTAGGCATACCCGTTCACGAACCGCGTCGGATATCCCAGGGAACGCGAGAGGGTGGTGAAGAGGGTGGCATACTCGGTGCACACTCCCCGGCGGGTGGCGAGGATTTCGTCCGCTGACGGGGACTTGCTCACAAAGCTCGAATCGTAGGTGATGTAGGAGTTCACCCATTGGGCGAGGAGCGAGAGGCGCTCGAACGGCGATGTGGCATTGCGGGTGATGTTCACGGCCAGCGCGCGGTACTTTAGGTCGCTGGAAGGGACCTGCGGAGTCGAATCAAGGTATTTGGACATCGAACTTGGGGTGGCCCATTGGTCCGGCAGGGCATCGATGAGCGACTGGTTGGTGTCCACCGACATGTTGACGAACATCGCATAGGGATTCTGCGGGGCCGGCTCAGATATCTGAAGCATCATGTTGCCGTCCTCGTCCCGAGTCACTTTGGAATCGGAGGGCGAAGTGATGATTCGGGCGTCGGCCGGCAAGGTGAGGTTGAGGGCGAGGTCGGACATCGTGCCCGTGGTGAGGGAGACGGACTGGTCTTCGGTGATGTAGTAGCGGGCCGACACGATGCGGCTGGCATCGAACGAAGCGTGAACGAGCGGCAAAATCAGTAGAAGAAGAGCGGTGAGGAGAATGGATGCGGGATGGAAACGGCCCTCGGACACGCCATCATCAATGCGAAGAAGCTTAAAAATATGCAAGATGGAAAAGAAAATGGAGATGAAGGATGGAAACGGCGGGCCGGCGGCCCGGATTGGATGCACATGGTCCGCATATTGCTTGACAACAAACCCCGGACATTGAGAAAGATGCCGCCAGACGGTCGGGAGCTGATGCGCCAGCTCGGCGTGAGCGCACAGGAGGCGGTGCTCAAGGTGGACGGGCGGGTGCGGCCCGAAGGCACGGTGCTAGGGCCCAAAAACAAAGTCGAGATCATCCGGGTCGTATTCGGCGGTTGAGAAGAATGGGAAAAGGAAAAACCGGGAGAAGAAATACTCGAAGGGCCCGAAGGCCGCCGCCCGAAAATCGGAATCGGCGAAGGGCGCCGCCCGGAACCGGGACCGCCGCATGGCTGGCAGCAGGGCGGGCAGATGCCGGCGCGCACTGCCATAGATGCGGCCAAGAGTCATGCATCACCAATTGGGCCGGGATGGGACTGTGCCGGCCCCATTTCGAGGAGGAATTCGCAAAGAAGGTGAGCACCAGCGTGCGCGAGTTCTCCATGATCCGCCCGGCGAGCACGTGGTGGTGGCCCTCTCCGGCGGCAAGGACAGCATCACGCTGTTGCACATGCTCGCCCGCTTGAAGAAAAGGCTGCCGATGCGCCTGAGCGCGCTTCTGGTGGACGAGGGCATCGGGGGCTACCGGCCGAAAACCGCGCAGGTCGCCAAGAAGGAATGCCGGAAGCTGGGCGTGAAACTGCATGTCATCTCGTTCGAGAAGGAATTCGGACGTCCGCTGGATAAGATGCTCGGGGCAAAGGCCACAAAAACCGGCACGGACCCGAAAGCCGGGAAGGGCGGCTCGGGCCGCACCGATAAACGGCAGGGCGCCTGCACCTACTGCGGCGTGTTCCGCCGGCATCTGCTCAACGCCGGAGCCGCGCGCCTTGGGGCCGACAAGCTGGCCATGGGCCATAATCTCGACGACGCGGCGCAGACCGTCTTGCTGAACATGTTCCGCAACGAGCCGGCGAGGCTGGCGCGCTTCTGGCCGGCGTCCCGGGCCGCCGGAGGAAAAAAGCGCTTTGTTCCGCGCATCATGCCGCTCATCCGATGCCATGAGAAGGAGATCGCCACGTGGGCCGTGCTCAACGGCATCCAAATCGAATTCATGTCCTGCCCGTATGCCGAGGAGGCGATGCGCCAGCAGGTGCGCCGCCTGCTCAACGAAATGGAAGAGAGATACCCCGGCACCAAGAGCCGGATGTTCAACGCGTTCATCCACATGGGCCCGTGGCTGGCGCAGGGGGCGGCCGGCGAGGAGGAGGGGGGCTTGAGGGAGTGCGTAAAATGCGCCGAACCCTCGGCATCCGGGATGTGCGCGGCCTGCCGGCTTCTGGACGGGATAAGGAAAAAACGCTAAACAGACGGGCTCGCCCCTCGGGCAGGATTATACGCTCTCGGGCTTGTCGTCGGCGACATACACCTGGTTTTCTTTGAGGTTCTGATTGCGGCGGAACACCCGCGTCTTGGCTTCCTCCGCTTCCCGGGCCCGCCGGCGGACCTCGGAGTCGTCGCGGCGCCGCTTCCATTCCTTGTAGCCCAAGATGGCCACGAAATCCAGAAAGAGCAGGATCAATAATGGGAACACCACGATGAGCGCGAGTTGGCCGGTGTCCAATTCCTTGCTTTGGACGAAGATGGACTGGCGGGCGTAGATCTGCTCCATCCCGTCCACCTCCAGCCCCTGATCCGTGAGCGTGCCGGCGGAATAATTGAGGATGTCGCCGGGCATGACGATGGTGTAGTTGTAGCTCACGCCCAAGGCGCGCAGCTTGAGCACGTTGTCCTTGTCGGGATTGACGAGGCTGCGCTCCAGCGGCATGAAACCCACGTTAAAAGAGGTGAGATTGGGCATCGGGGGGCCGGGAAGGGCCGAGACATTGATCTCGTAGACTCGGTACGGGAACTCGTTGTAACTGCTGAACGCGTATTCGGGCCCGGGCACCCGCTCCTGATCGATGAGCAGCCAGTCGCCGGAGCGGTGGCAGGTCGCGCCGGACTCGTACGAGCCGGCCGCGGCGCACTGCGCGTCGATGAAGCCGAGCCACCCGTCCGGGCGCTGGTCGTACGGGACGGGCGCGGAGGTCATGGTGTGGTTGAGCTTGGAAAGCGGACCGGCCAGCGGAATCTGCTCAAGCACGGTGGAGCGGCCGTTGGGATAGAACTGCTGGCGCACGTAGAAGTTGACGCATCCGAACGTCGAGAAGAAGAGCAGGGCGAGCAGGGATAGAACGAGAGCCAGTCGTCGGAGGCGCATACGGCTCGGTTCGCGCACAAACATACGGGGATGGAAAAGGATGGAAGGTATAAAAGAATATGGCGACGGCAATCGAAACAAGAAACAGGAAAGAAAGGGCGGCTCGGGCCAGAAAGGGCGGCTCGGGCCAGAAAGGGCGGCTCGGGCCAGAAAGGGCGGCTCGGCGCTTAAGGAAGCCGGAGAAGCCGGCGGTCACTCAAAGAAAACGCAAGGCCGCCCGGGCGGCCTTCGCGAAGCCTCGGAGGCGAATCTTTTTAAATTCTTATCGGCATAGACAATTTAGAAAAATTGGCTTGTAATCACATATAAGCTGTTTTTCCCGTTTGACTGTTCATTAAGAACAGAAGGGATTTCATGAACAAACAAGACGTAGAAAAAGCATTAACCCAAGCGCTCGAAGGCAAGGGAAAACGCAAGTTCACCCAGTCCGTCGACGTGATTTTCAACTTCAAGGGCATCGACACCTCCAAGCCCGAGAACAGGCTGAACCTCGACGTCAGCCTGCCCAAAGGCCGGGGCAAGGACGTGCCCGTGGTCGTGTTCGGCGAACAGGCCGTGGCCCTTGAGGGCGGCAAGGCCGGCGCGAAGGTGGTGGACACCGCAGGCATCACCAAGATGGCGCAGGACAAGAAAGGCGTCAAGAAGCTGGCTAAAGAGGCCGAGTTCATCGCCGCGCCCAACATGATGATTCTGGTCGGCAAGAATCTGGGTCAGGCGCTGGGCGCGCATAACCGAATGCCCCGCCCGATCGTGGGCAACGTGGCCGAAGCCGTCCGGATGGCCAAGAGCCGCGTGCGCCTCGCGAGCCGGGGCAAATACTTGCCCACTGTGCAGTGCGCCATCGGCATCGAGAGCATGAGCGTGCCGGATCTGGAAGAGAACTTCGAGGCCGTGCTCGAGAAAGTCAGGGGAAAAGTCGGCGAAGCCTGCATCGACAAGGTCTATGTCAAATTGAGCATGGGCCCGGTGGTGAGAGTGGGCGGGCCGGCTACGAACAGCCAGTAGGCACGGGTTGATGATTATGACCAAGATGAAAGGATCCAAACGGGCGCAGGCCAAGAAAATCCGGCCGGGAATCGTGCGAAAGCAGGCGCAGGCCCAGAAGATAACAGACGCCATCAAGGGCGCCAAGACGGTCGCGCTCATCGACGTGCGCGCCCTCCCGGACCGCCTCCTGCAGGCGGCGCGCAAGCAGTTGCGCGGCAAAGCCGTGTTCCTCATGGCCAAGAACACGGTGCTGCACCGCGCGCTCGAGTCGAGCAAGAAAGGCAAGGATCTCGCGGACCGGATCCGCGTGCCGTCCGTGCTCGTGCTCACCGACCTGACGGCTTACCAGCTGTTCAGGCATTTCAAGCTCAGCCGCGCCAAGGTGGCCGCCAAACCCGGCCAGATCGCGGACGTGGATATCGTGGTGAAGGAAGGCGAGACCGATTTGCCGCCCGGACCGGCCCTCTCGGAACTGAAGGGCGCGGGCATCAACGCCCAGATCAAGGCGGGCAAGATCGTGGTCGCCAAGGATTCCGTGGTCGCCAAAGCGGGCGCCAAAATCCCGGATGCGGTCTGCAAAGCCTTGCAGAAACTCAATGTCCTGCCTTTTATGGCCGGCCTGACCATGGTGGCGGCCGAAGAGGAAGGAAGACTGTTCGAGGCCCAGATACTCGACATCGACGAGGAGGTGCTCAAAACCGACCTCGGGCTGTCGCTCGGCCTCGCTTACAGCATGTCCATCCATTGCGCTTACCCGACCGGAGATAACAGGGTTCAACTGCTGTCCAGTGCGCTGGCCCAAGCCCGCGCGCTGGCATCGGAAAGCGGTGCGTACTCCCCCGCCCATATGGAGTCGCTTCTCGCATCGGCTGTCCGTCTGCAGAGTGCCCTCGAGGGCAAGGCCGGGGCAAGCGCAGCAGAGAAGAGTTCATAGAAAACAGATGTAAGAAAATTGATGTTAAAAGAGGAGGTAATGAGATGAAAATTGACCCATATTTGCACGCGGCTCTGCTCCTTCACGGCGCAGGCAAGGAAATTTCCGAATCCGGCATTCTTGCGGTGGTTAAATCCGCAGGCGTAGAGGCGGATTCGGCCCGCGCCAAGGTGCTCGCCGAAGCGCTCAAGGGCGTGAACTTCGAGGACGTGCTCAAGGCGGCATCGGCCCCGGTGGCGGTTGCGGCGGCGCCGGTTGCGGCGGCAGAAGCCAAGAAGGAAGAGAAGAAGGAGGACGAGGGCAAGAAAGAGGAGGCGGCGGCCGAGGGCTTGGCTTCCTTGTTCGGATAAATGTATAGTGCCCCCGCAATGCGCAGTCGGTCGTTGCCGACTTGCACGGTCGGCTACTGCCGGCCTATCGGCAAATCTGCTGCCGACCGACAACACGGTTGTCGGTCTTGCGGGGCCACTGAATAGGCAACCACGACGAACGACACATGCGCGAGAGTCGCAAAACTTTCGTGGTTGCCTATAGTCCGAACAACCTTTTTCTTTTATTTTCCATTAATTCTTCTTATTCTCGAATTTTTTATTTCTTTGATTGGATAGTCTCATTGATTTGCTTCAGGGTAAGTTCGTCCGCCGCGCTGGTCTGATTGACCGCGCCGGGATGCAAGCGAAGCCACTTGCGCCGGGCGCTCTCCATCTGCACGACCGTTGCGCCGGGCGAAAGCTCCAATTCCTTATAGACGTCGATTTTGTCGTAATTGTTAGTAGACGGGAAAGACTGCGAATTGCTTGTTTTAGCAGAGGAATTCGGAGGCGGGGTTTTGCGGACCTCCGGGCCTTTGGTGAAGGTTCCTTTTTTGGTGGAGGTTTCTTCCGAGCCGGAAACGGGCACGGCCGTGGTTGCCTCTTTTTGATTGAATATTATTCCCGGCTGGACCGGCGGGTTTTTCCCGCCTTTCCCGTACGAGCGCAGGAAGGTCTGGAGCATGTAGGGATTGAAACCGGGGATGGCGGACATGGAGAGGCTGTTGAAGGGCGTCACGATGTTTTTAGCGCCGGATGATTCCGCTTTAGGCAGGAGGATTTCGAACACCGTGGGTTCGGCCGGCTTTGAGGAGAGGCCGTCGTTGCCCAAGTTGGAGACACGGATTTCACCCTTGAATACATCCTCGACGATTTGCTTGGTCACGGGCAGCCCGAAGCGGGTGGAATTCCCGGTCGCATTGTCGTTCTTGACGCCGGTGAGCGCG
>JAHFEC010000096.1 GCA_023248665.1 Microcaldota archaeon
CGCAAATCGAGAAGATGCTCCATGATCTAGACGTACGCGTAGGAGGTAAAATCAGCTTAGGGTCTCAAATACCCGGGCCGGAGCTACAAAAAAAATATCTGGTGAATTCACTGATGGAAGAAGCAATAGCTTCAAGCCAACTAGAAGGTGCGGTTACGTCGAGACCAGTCGCAAAAAAAATGCTCAGGGAGAACCGAAAGCCCCGTAATCCTTCGGAGCGGATGATACTAAATAACTATCTTACCATGAAATACATCCGAGAGCATACTGGGCAGAAGCAGCTGTCAATCGGCTTTCTCAAGGAAATCCACAAGCGAATCACTAGCGGTACTCTCGAAAACAGCCAGTATGAAGGAATGTTTAGGACTGATAACGAAATCCGGGTATTTACAAAAGACGAAGGCCAGCTAATTCATGTGCCTCCAGATTACAACGACATCGACAAACTTTTAGGTGGCGTTTGCAACTTTGCGAACAGCGAGCATGTCGATTATTACCTGCATCCCTTCGTCAAGGCGATCGTAATTCATTATATGCTGGGCTACATCCATCCATTTGTTGATGGAAACGGGCGAACTGCAAGGGCCCTGTTCTATTGGTACCTGATAGCGCAGGGCTACGATTATCTCGAATATGTCGCCATATCAACGGCGATAAAAAACGCACCTGCCCAATATACTCGCGCTTATCTTTATGCAGAATCAGATCACAACGATGTTACTTATTTTGTAAAATTTAATTTGCGGCAATTTGAGCTTGCGGTAACCTCGTTTGAGAAATATATCGAGAAAACTAAGGCAGAGAACAAAATAATCTTTGAAACAATACGCCAGAATCAAAAGATGAATTTCCGTCAAGCGGATATACTTATTAGTATGAGTAAAGATGAAAGCCCTATAACAATTTTCGGGATGTACGAACGTTATGCTACGACCTATCAGACTGCACGAACTGATTTGTTTGATTTAGTAAAACAGGGGTACTTGCATCCCGTCATGCAAGGAAAGCAGTATTTTTTTGTACTTGATAAAGACAAATGTTTGAAAGAAAGCAATTAGTAAAGCTTCGTTTTCGTATTCACAAAGTTATGCGCGTTCTGTCAATGTCTAGGTTTCCTCATCAGTCGCCTAAATAGACGATTTTGAGAGCAAAGCCATCTCGCCCGTTATATTTTTATCTGATTGGCGCTCGTTGAAGCCTCGCGCCAATTCTAAACACAGAGGCCTGTTGGCCTCTTATCGGCAAATCCATTGCCGAAAACCTCTTGGGAGGTTTTTTATCTTATTGGCGCTCGTTGAAGCCTCGCGCCAATTCTAAAAAACCTCTTGGGAGGTTTTTTATACACTCCCCTCCCTAACTATTCCCGTAAAACCAAAACACCAGAAGGACCCTCTTTGGAATCTTTCCAGAAGTTTTTTCCGATCCTGTTCGGAGGAGAATCCCTATGTCAAGAATCGTTTTCCCCGGCGAGGTCATCGCCGAGAAGCCCGTGCGCGCTTCCTACACCTACACGGACGGCGAGAAGACCTACGCCACCGTCATCAGCCTCATGTCCGACGACGGAAAACTGGTGCCCCTCGAGGGGCCGTACGAGCCTCTGGCCGAGGACGTGGTCATCGGCTTCGTCAGCGACGTGCGTTTCGCGGGCTTCACCCTCGACTTGGGCGCGCCGTTCACCGGATTCCTCTCCAGCCGCGACACGCGCATCGTGCTCGCCCTCGGCGACATCGTGCAGGTGCGCATCCTCAACGTGGACGAGGTCAAGACCATCGACTTGGGCGACGGGCGCAAGCTCGAGAACGGGGCCATCGAGAAGATCTCCCCCGTCAAGGTCCCCCGCCTCATCGGCAAGCGCAATTCCATGATCAACATGATCGCCCATGCCACCGGCTGCCAGATCATCGTCGGGCGCAACGGCTACATCTTCGTCTCGCACACGGGCAACCACGCGCTCGCGCGCCAAGCCATCACTTTCGTCGCCGCCCACGCGCACACGTCGGGCCTGACCGACCGCGTGGCGGCCATGCTCTCGGAGGCGTGCGGCCGGCCCATCTCACCGGACGTGGTCCCCGCCCCCGCGCCAGCCCCCGCCCCATCGGGCGGTTATGGCTATTTCGGCGGCTCTGGCGGCCGCGAATACGGCGGACGGCGCGAGGGCGGCAGCCGTGGCGGGCATGATTCGCGCCGCCGCGAAGGCGGCTATCGCGAGGGCGGCTCGCGCTCTTCTTCCGGCTCCCAAGACGGCGGCCGGCGGCCGTTTGGCCATCGCCGCGAGAATCCGGGCGAAGGTTCGAACGCCCAACATTCCGATCAAAACAAAGCTCAAAACACGGACAACCAAACCCCTGCCGGCCAAGGCCAAGAGAATCCGAGCCCGCCCCGCGCCAACGATCAAACCAACGAGGGGCAGTCCCAGTAAAAAAAGAAAATTTTTTCGCTGAAGGTGAAATCCTATGAGTTCCAAGACAAGCAAGGTCGCGCTCACGCGCGACGACGGCAAGCGCCTGGACGGGCGCGCGGACGACGAACTGCGCCCCATCTCGATCGAGGCGCACGTGCTCAACGATGCGGACGGCTCCGCCCTCGTCATCTGGGGCAAGAACAAGGTGGTGGCCGGCGTGTTCGGCCCCCGCGAATGCGTGCCGCGCCACGACCAGTCGCCGTATCGCGCGGTCCTGCGCTGCCGCTACAACATGGCGCCCTTCTGCTCCCTCGAGGAGCACGGCCGCTCGGGCCCCTCCCGCCGAAGCCAGGAGCTCTCCAAGGTCATCAGCGAGGCGTTCGAGAACGTGGTCATCGCCGAATCCTACCCCAAGACGGCCATCGACGTGTACATCGACATCCTGCAGTCTGACGGCGGCACGCGCTGCGCGGCCCTGACGGCCGCCGCCGTGGCCCTCGCGGACGCCGGCATCCCGATGAAGGACATGCTCTCGGCCGTGGCCGTGGGCAAGGTGGAGGGCCGGCTCGTGCTCGACCTCTCCAAGGAGGAGGACAACTTCGGCCAGTCCGACAACCCGATGGCCTTCGCCAGCCGAAACGGCGAGGTGCTGCTCTACCAGATGGACGGCCTGCTCACCCGTGAGGAGGTCAAGGCGGGCATCGAGATGGGCCACAAGGCCTCGCGCGAGGTGCTCAAGCTCCAACTGGACGCGCTCGCGCGCGTGTACGAGCAGCCCCACGAGACGACCGTGCCCCTGCAGCTTGCGCCCGGCCAGAAATTCGCGCCGCCCCAACCGGCTTAAAGGATGTGTTCTTATGAGTGAGATACAAGACGAACTGAAACGGGATGTCCTGCGCAACATGCTCTCGCAAGGGCGGCGCGCCGACGGTCGCGGAAACTTCGACTACCGCGCCATCCAAATCGTGAAGAACCCCCTGCAGAACGCGGAGGGATCGGCCCTATGCCACCTGGGCAAGACGCAGGTGCTCTGCGGCGTCAAGGTGGATCTGGCCATGCCGTTCTCCGACCGCCCCGACGAGGGCGTATTGTCCACCGGCGCCGAATTCTCGCCCCTGGGTTCGCACACCTTCGAGCCGGGCCCGCCCTCGCGCGCGGCCATCGAGCTGGCGCGCGTGGTGGACCGGGGCATCCGCTCCTCGGAGACCATCGACCTCAAGGCGCTCGCCATCGAGGGCATGGACAAGGTGCAGGCCATCTACATCGACCTCTGGATCCTCGACCACGACGGCAACCTCTTCGACGCCTCCATGCTGGCGGCCATGGCCGCCCTGCAAGGAACCCGCATGCCCAAAGTGGAGGACAAGAAGCTCATCCGCACCGAATCCGCCGGTATGCTCAACCCCAAGGTGCCGGTGGTCTCGTGCACGTTTGCCAAGGTCGACGAGCGCATCCTTATCGACCCGACGATGGACGAGCACAAGGGCATCGACGGCCAGCTCACCATCGCCACCACGCCCGAGCACGTGTGCGCGGTGCAGAAGTCCGGCTGGGCGGCATTCTCCCAGAAAGATATATTAGACTTGGTGGACCAATCATTCTCCAAAGCCGTCGAGCTTCGGCGCGCTCTTGATTGAATCATCCATCTTACGAGGTCATGCTATGTCCAAAACCGATGTCCGTTATGGCGCCGAGCTGCGCAAGCGCGCGCGGGCGGTCGACCGCTCGCGCACCCGCGCCTACGAATGCCCCAAGTGCTCCAAGAAATCCGTGCGCCGGGTGTCCAACGCCGTGTGGGCCTGCCGCTCGTGCGGGGCCCAGATCGCCGGGGGCACCTATTCGCTCTTTACGCCGTCCGGCGAGGTGGCCGCGCGCACGGTCAAGGACCACGCCAAAACCCGCGCCGCCCAAGCCGAAAAGTCCGTCCAGTAAGGAGTTTGGAGATCCGTCCCCCCACGAGGTCATGTTATGTACAAATGCGGAAAATGCAAGAAAGAGGTCAAGGCCCTTGACCAGAAATTCACCCGCTGCCCGCACTGCGGCTGGCGCGTGCTCTACAAAGCCCGGCAGCCCATCGCCAAAGAAGTCAGCACGGATTAAATCTATTTATTCTATCTTAATTTTGTTCATCAAACTGACCAAAAATCAGTTATTTTGTTCATCAAACTGACCAAAATTCAATATTTATGTCATTTTCGTTCATCCAACTGCCCAAAAATTCATAAATATGTTCAGTAGAACCAATAAATATTTAAATCCCACCGTCCATGGTCT
>JAHFEC010000097.1 GCA_023248665.1 Microcaldota archaeon
CTGGATCCGCGCGCACCCCTCCGAGCAGGTGAGCCAGCTCCAAGCGGCCTTGCACACCCACCAGGACCAGATGCTCTACGAGATGGACCGGGCGGCCGAGAAGATCGCGCGGCACGGGGCCGCTCAGATCGGGCCGGGCGCGGACATCCTCGTGCACTGCCATTCGAGCACGCTGGTGCGCACGATCATCAGGGCGCAGGAGGATGGCAAGCATCCGAACGTGACGTGCCTGGAGACGAGGCCGCTTTGGCAGGGAAGGCTCACCGCGCGCGAACTGGCCGGCGCCGGCGTGCGCACTTCGCTGGCCGTGGATTCGGCCGCCGGATCGCTCATGCCGAAGATGGACCTGGTGATGGTGGGCGCGGACGCGATAACGGCCGGCGGGGATCTGGTGAACAAGATCGGCACGCACACGCTGGCCCAATTGGCCCATCTGCATTCGGTGCGCTTTTTGTGCGTGGCGCAGATTTACAAGTACGACCCGCTCACGAGATTCGGCCAGAACGAGCCGATCGAGGAGCGGGCGGCGTCCGAAGTGTGGGGGGACGGAAAATACGCGAAGGAAAAGGACGGAAAAACAAAGACGCTTAGAGTGCCGGCGGGCCTGCGCGTGCTCAACCCCGCCTTCGACCAGACGCCCGCGCGCCTGGTGTCGGCGTACGTCACCGAAGAGGGGCTGATGGCGCCCGCGCAACTCTCACTCATCGCGGAAAAGAAACTCGGGCGCAAGAATCGGATGCAATGACGCTCACTTAGGAGGGATAGGTATGGTGCAATCCGAATACAAGCAGAAGAAAGAGAGGATCCTCAAACTGCATCGGCTCCAGCTGAAGGCCAAGGCGCTGGACGTGATGGCCGGCGGCATGGTGGTGCTGCTCAACGCCCAGTTCGCGCACCAGAACGACATCTTCACCGGCTACCGCGTCATCGTCCGCCACGGGCGCAAAGAGACCATCGTCATGGTGGACCTGACCAATGACATGGTCAAGAGCGGCGAGGCCGGATTGTTCTACGAAGTGGCGAAAGCATTGGGCGTGGCCAAGAAAGCGGACATCGAACTGGAGCTGACCAGCCGGCCCAAGTCGATCGAGTACATCAAGGCCAAGCTCGACGGACAGGCGCTCCAGCCGGCCCAAATCGAGACCATCATCAGCGAGGTGATGGAGAACCGGCTCTCCGAGGGGGAGATGGCCGCCTTCATGACCTCGTGCTACATCCACGGCATGGACGACAACGAGGTGGTGGGCCTCACCGATGCGATCGTCAAGACGGGCGACACGCTCAAGATCGGCAAATCGCCGATCCTTGACAAGCACTGCATCGGCGGCGTGGCCGGGAACCGGACCACGATGGTGATGGTGCCCATCGTGGCCGCCGCCGGCTGCTACATGCCCAAGACCTCGAGCCGGGCGATCACCTCGGCGGCCGGAACCGCGGACGCGATGGAGACGCTGTGCGAAGTGACGCTGCCCATCCACGAGATGGAGAGGCAGGTGCGCGCCATCGGCGGCTGCATCGTCTGGGGCGGGGCCGTCAACCTCGCCGCGGCCGACGACAAATTAATCAAGGTGAGAAACCCCCTTTCGCTCGACCCGAAGGGGGTCCTGCTTTCTTCCATACTGGCCAAGAAGAAGAGCGTGGGCGCGCAGTACTGCGTCATCGACATCCCCATCGGCCGGGGCGTGAAGCTGACGGACACGGCCGCGGCGCGGGACCTGGCCAAGAATTTCATCACCATCGGCAAACGGCTGGGGATAAAAATCGAGGCGCTCATCACCAACGGCGAGGATCCCATCGGCAACGGCATCGGGCCCGCGCTCGAATGCCGGGATGCGCTGGCCGTGCTGGAAGGCAATGGGCCGACGGATTTGCGCGACAAATCCGTGATGATGGCCGGCACCCTGCTGGAACTGGCCGGCAAGGCCAAAAAGGGCGAGGGGGCAGCAATCGCGGCGCGCCTCATCGAAAGCGGCAAGGCCCTCTCCAAATTCAAGCAGATCGTGGAATGGCAAGGGGGCGAGACCCGCAACCTCAACTCGCATTCCATCCCCATCGGAAGCCACCACTATCGGGTGAGCGCCGAGCGCTCGGGGCGCATCTCGCATTTGGACAACAAGATGCTCTCGCGCGTGGCCCGGGCGGCCGGCGCGCCGGCCATCAAGGGCGCGGGCATCTACCTGCACTGCGAAAAAGGGGATTTGATCAAGATAGGGAATCCGATCATGGACATCTATTCCGAATCGGAGACGAAGCTCGACATGGCCATCGAGGTGCTCAGGGGATACGAACCGGTCGAGATGGAGAAGGTGCTGCTCGACAGCCTCAAAGAATAGGGCGCGCAGGCCGTCCGCTCACGATGCGGCGGCGGCAGGATCGTCCTTGAGGAACACCGTGATTTTGTAGATGTCGGTCTGCGCGGCCAGATCCGGACTCCCGGACAGGCTCTTGAACACGACCGCATACCGGGTGTCGTCGCTCATGTGGAGGACCACCATCTCGCCCAGCCCCAGGCTGAAACGGTCGATGGGCTGGCCGGACGGATCCTCGAGCTCGTACTGGGCGCCCGGCGGCTTGAGCGACGGATCCAACCCGATGAGCGAGAGCTGGAAGACGCCGGCGTCCATCCGGCCCCCGATGCCGAGGGGACCGCTTCGGATTTTCGGCGGGGCCGGGAGCATCTGCTCGACCGTGAAGCCGTTCTGGGGCTCGCTCGCCTGGATGCTCAGGTTGGATTTGGAAAGGTCTTTGGCCGAGTAGACCTGCACCTGCACCGAGGCCTTCGAGCCCTCGCCCACGAGGAACACGGCGGCGACGATGAATTTGGAGCCATCGGGCAGGGCCAGCTCGACCGCCTGGTTGTCGGGGACGGAGAAGGAGGCCAGGCTGGAGCCGAACGGATCGAGCGCCTCGAATTGGGCGGACGGGATGCCGGTCTGCTTCAGGCTCGCGAGCCGGATCTGCCAGTTGGAGAAGGCCAGGCGCTCGCCGGGCTTGAGCATGGAAATCTTGAGCGCGTTCTTGGTGCTCCAGCCCGAGCCGGCCAGCGGGGAGAAGGAGGCATTGGTGATCGAGACGGCAGATGAGCCGTTGCCCGGCGCTCCCGAATCATCGGACAGATTCACGGGCGGAAGGACCGGCGTCGCGAGGCCCGAGTCGTTTCGCACCGGAGGCGTGCGGTCCTCGATCTCGCTCCCGTTCAGTGCGCGACTGTCCGTCGAAGAGGAGGAGGCGTTCACGGCCGTGGTGTTGTTCGCGGGGGGGCTGCCTGGGGATGAAAGACAGCCATACAATAGGAGAAGGCAGACGGGCAGGATGAATAAGGCATTGCGCATGACGAGGTCACCTCGGACTATGAATACTTGTTGGGATGCCGGCGCTTAAAACTCTTGGTGCGCCGGGCGGGGGGAATATATGACGCGCCCGGTTCGTTTTATAAGGCGCAAACGCACACTTATGCCATGGTCCTTGAACAGATCCTCTTGGCGACGGCGGTCGTGAGCGCCATCTCCCTCTTGGGCGTATTCACGCTGTCGATCAAAGACGAGCTTCTGCACGCCCTCCTGCCGCTGATGGTCGCGTTCGCGGGCGGGGCGCTGCTGGCGGCCGCCTTCTTCGACATCCTTCCGGAGAGCATCGCCGCGAGCGGGATCGATAACACGATGCAGTTCGCGGTGGCCGGCGTGCTGCTCTCGCTGGTCATCGAGAAATTCCTGCACTGGCACCACCACCACAAGCACCACCACAAAGGCGACAAGTCCGAGAAACCGTTCACCTACCTCTCCCTCATCGGCAGCAGCATCCACAATTTCATCGACGGCACGATCATCGCCGCCAGCTTCATCATCTCGCCGGGGGTGGGGGTCATCTCGACGTTCGCCATCATCGCGCACGAAATCCCCCACGAGGTCGGGGATTTCTCGCTGTTGATATACGGCGGCTTCTCGCGCAAGAAGGCGCTGCTCTTCAATTTCCTGACCGCGCTTCTGGCCATACTGGGCGCGCTGGCGGCATTCTTCCTCTCGCCCGTGCTGCCCGGACTGGCCGCCACCCTCCTTCCCATCGCGGCGGGCAATTTCATATATATCTCCTGCGCGGACCTGGTGCCAGATATGCACAAGGAGCAGGACCTCAAGAAGTCCGCCTTCCAATTCCTGCTTTTCCTCCTGGGCATCGCGGTGATCGTCGCATATGGCGTGCTGATCGAGCCGATGCTGGGCATCAGGGCTTAGATTTCATCGACAGGCCGGCAGAGAAACCGGGCACTTTAGTGCCCGCAAGTGAATGCCGGCGCCGGCCGGATCGAGAATTCGCCGAAGGGCGTAATACCCAGCGCTCCTGATTCGCCGCTAAAAAAGCGGCGAGGGGCAACGTGGCGCGAATTGTCGCGCCACGTTTGTTAGCGCGGGGTTCCGAGCCGCAGCGATGCCCAACCGCAGTTGGGCAGACTTCCCGATTCGCCCCCAGAGGCGAATGGGCCCCAAGGCGCCGATGCGCCTTGCGGGCGGCTGCAGGCCGAAGCAGAGGACGCCCTTGGGCGAATCTGATAAAGAATGGGCCCGGCCGCGCGTTTTTTTTTGCAAGACGTCTTTCTTATTTCGCGAAGAAGGCCGGGTTCGGCAGTTCGTCTTTCTTTTTAGTGGAGGTTTTTCTTTCTCGAAGAGAAA
>JAHFEC010000098.1 GCA_023248665.1 Microcaldota archaeon
GCACTTGGACGGGCGCGGGAGGCTTTTCGAACGCGTCTTCTTTTTGTTTTTCGTGTTTTGAAAAAGGCCAGATGGACGAGAGGAAATCCTTTTTCTCCTCTTTGGGTTGTTCGCCGGATTTTTGAGGGTCGGATGTTGGCGAGATGGGCGGGAAAGTGGGTTTTGTTTGCGCTTTGGGCTCTTGTTTGACTTCGATTTTTTGCTCGGGCTTCGGCGCTTGTTTTATTTCGGCCGTTTGCTCGGGCTTCGGCGCTTGTTTTATTTCGGCCGTTTGCTCGGGCCTTGGCTCGGGTTTTATTTCGGCTTTCGGTCCGGGCTTTTTTTGCGGCGGGCGCTCTTCTTGCTTGGGCATCGGCGCAGACATGGCGACGGGCGGGGGCTTGGCTTCGGCTCGGGGTTCTTGTTTTTTGAGTTCCGGTTTTTTCTGCGGCACGGTTTCTTTTTGGGGCGCCACAACTTCTTTTTTCTCGAAAATGAGCTCGTTCTTTTCTTCCGCCTTTTTTTCCTCGATGAAACCGGGTTCCCTTTTTTTGGGCGGCTCCGCCTCAGGCTTTTGGATTTGCGCCGGGGCTGGGGCGGCCTCCTTCTTCTCCTCCCGGCCCGTAAGGCGGTCGACGAAGCCGGAAAGCTTAGCCTTCAGAAGGCCGAACATCTTCAATCCTCGATGCGAGCGCGCTGGCCGTGTTGTTGATGTCGTCGAGCTGCTTGTTGAGGGCGACCATGTTTCGCTGGGCGTTCTCGAAGGCCCCGTTGATGGAGGCGAGGCGCTTGCGCAAGAGGGCTTCGGCGTCGGCCGGCTTCTTGGCGACGATGAGGCCGGCGCCGACCGAGACGAACACCTGCGAGGCGTCCACTTTCTGGCAAGCCAGGTACACGCCGGAGCCGATGGGCAGGCGGCTGTCGTCTTTTACCTTGGAGAGGTTCTCCAGCGTCTCGATGGTGGTGTTGAGGTCGGCGATGCTCTGCTGCATGGCCTCAAGCTGGCCCTGCAGGGCCTGGCCCTGCTGCTGGAGGATCTGCGCCCGCACGGACAGGCGGTTGAGCTCTTCCTCGTCCGACGTCATGCTTTCAACTCCGACACCTTCTCGATCTTGATCTGGGTGCGCACGAGCTTGTGATCCGCGCCGAGCTTGTTGTAGCACAGCTCCGTGGCGCGGGAGACCGAGACGGCCTCGATCTCCTTGACGAACGGCTTGAATTCGCCCTTGACCTTCATTTTGCCTTCGACGACAAATTTCATACATACACCTCTAAGTGGGAAGATTTAATCCTTGCGTTCAGATGAGGTCCAGCCCCTGCTGGATTCTTCCGATTTCGAAGCCCGACGAGGCCATGCCGACGAGCGCGCCGCGCGAATTGGCCACCACGCCCAGGCCCACCATGACGGTGCCGTTGTTGACCGTGGAATTGATGCCCGGCGAGCCGAAGAGGGCGGAAAGCTTGGCCGACTCCTCCTCGCTGATGCGGTTGTAGGCCACCCAGCCCTTGTTGGTGGGCACGACGGCCATGCCGACCGTCTTGTTCGGGCCGACGGCCATCGCATAAGCCTCGACGCCCAGCGTATCGGCGATGCGCCGCACCAGCTCGGCGGGCATGTCGGGATTGACGATGGCCGCCTTGTCGTTGCAGGCGACGTTGTTGCCGATGGCGCAGAAATGGCTGTGGTGCACCACGAGGGTGTTCAGCCCGGCCTTCTTGAACTGGACCATCTCTTTCTCGTCGACGAACGGGGGCAGGATGAGGCCGGTCGAATTGAGGGCCGTGTAGAGGCCCAAATAAGGGCAGCGGTCGATGGAGGCCGGCAGAAGGGGCACCTCGAGGGCTTTGGCCCCTTCGAGGAATTTGGGGTGCGCGCCGAATGGGATGAGGGCGATGCGGTCCGAAGCGCGCGCATACAACCCCAGATTGGAGTTGCCCAGATAGTTCGTGCTCCAGACCGACATGGGTTGATCAACACCTTAGATTTGATTGCGTCCGCCGGACATGGGGCCCGATGTCTTGGAGATGGGCTTGACGTCGCTGGCCTTGTTGGCCGGCGAGGCCGGCGCGGCGGGTTTCTCCTCCTTCTTTTCGGCGCCCCTCGCCTCGGCGGGCTTCGCTGCGGGCGATGAAGTGGCGGGCTTGCCGTCCGTCTTCTTCTCGGCGGGTTTGCCCTTCTTCTCCTCGTTCTCCTTCTTGATCTTCTCGTCGGCCGCCTTCTTCTTGGCAAGCGATTCCTCTTCGCCGATCAGCCAGGCCTTGAGCTTGGCGTCCTCCAGCACGCCGCGGATCTTGATGCGGCGGGGCGGCTTCTGGATGGAATCGCGCCAGAGGAGGGAATTGATGCCCTCCGAGATGGAGACGACCTCCTTGCGGACCTTGAAATGGCGGGCGAGGAACGCGCGCAGGAGCACGACGGCGCGCTCGGTGCGGCGCGTGTGCAGGTATTCGTACGCCTTGCTCAAGTTGACCGTGTAGATGCGCTCGAGCTTCTTGGAATCCTTCTTTTCTTCAGCCATGATTTCACTCCTTGTTCTTTTGTGAGCCCATCTTCAGTTTGGATGAGCGCCAGGCGCGCCGCGAGTTGTTCTGCGTCACGCGCCGGTTCGTCTTCGCGATGACGAAAAGCGGGATGCGGCGGTTCTGCTTGAGCGCCTTGCCCAAGCGGGCTTTCTTGACCGGGGATTTCTTGCTCATGAAAATGCACCTCGATGAACGGGATTTTTGCGTGTGGGTTCGTTAGCCGATGTAGCTCTGGGCCGCATTGGCGGCCTGCGCGCGCCTCTGCTTGTCATACATCTCGCGGTAGGCGCCCCAGATGGTTTCGGCCTTCTTGCCTTCCAGGATCTTGACAATGACGTGCGAGGGCACCGGCGTGCGGATCGCCGGGTCCGGGCGGTAGTCCACGAGGACGGTCTGCCCTGATTTTATCTTCGCGGCCAGCTTCGGCGCGACGAGGAGGGTGAGGATGTTCTCGTCCCACATGCGCAAGGTGGCCTGCACAGACGTGTCCGAGGACGGGGCGTCGGATGGACGCACCACTTCGATGACTTTTCCGGGATGATACATGCCACACCTCGAGTTTTATATCGCTTCGTCGTCCGCGCTTTTGCGCTTGAACGTGATCGAGCCCTCGTGCCTAGTCGACGCGGATATCTTCGTGAGCACGGCCTTGAGCTGCCCGTCCGAGAGGCGGGCGCGCAACTGGCCGGCCTGCTTGAGGTAGGCGATGCTCTGCACCGCCTGCGCGAACAGGTTCGGGTTGGATTGGCGCACGAGCATGAGGCGCGAATACGCGTCCGGTTCGAGCATGGCCACGAGGGCCTGCCGGACCTGCTCTTCCTGCTGCCGGCGGGCCTGCGCCTGTTCGTAGGCCGCCTGCATTTTCTTGCGGCGCACCGATTCGATGTCCGCCTCCTCGCCGTCCTGCATAGACAAATGACCTCGTGTCAAGCCTGCGCTTTGGGCTTCTGGGCCAAGATGCCGTTGGCCACGGCGTCGAGCAGGGCCTGGCCCTTGGGCGAGATGCAGCGTCCGACCTTCTTTTTCGTGATGAACCCGGCCTTCTCGAGCGCCTGCAGGCCCTTGCGGATCATGTTGCCGCCGGATTTTCGGTGTTTCTCCGGGCGCACGCCGCGCATCTTTCGGGCGCCGTAATGCGTGCGCAGCGACGAGACTCCGATGGGGGAGTTGATATAGGCTTGACGAAGGAGCGAGGCGCAGCGCACGTACCAGAACTTGGGGTCCTGCGGTAGGCGCTGGCGGTGGGGGCCGGATTTGACGGTGCCGACCCACGCCGGGGCGGGAAGGCCGGCCTCCTCGAGCTTCTTGGCCGATGCCAGGACGAGCGCCATCGCGTCGACGTCGTATACGGTAACCATGAATACACCTCTAAAGCGGGCCCTTGCGGGCGAATGGCCTAACCATCGCAAACCTCAGGTTTGCGACAAGTGAGCCGTTGCGGCTCACTCTGTTGATGGAATAGGCGTAATTCATTGAATTTCAGGGTATAAAAGGCTTTGGGAAACTCGGGCTCAAAGAGCGCTCCGCTTCGAATACAGAAAAACCCTTTTCGCGCCGCACACGCAGGCGTATTCCACCTGTTTTGTTTTGGGCTTGAGGCGCACTTTCACGTTGTAGCCGGCCAGCGAAGGGCGGTTGCATTCGGGGCAGAATTCGCGCTTGAGCTCGCGGCCGAGCGGAATGCGGTGGCGCGAGGAGAGCTTGCGGGCGAGCGCGACGTAATGGATTGCGCGCGGCTCGTCGGATTTGAGCACGAGGGAAGCCTGCTTGAAAAGGGTGAGGACCCGGCGGCGGACGATGGAATCCAGCGGCTCGGCCATGGGTTTGCGGGCTTGCTTTTTTTCGTTTGGCATGGGCAAAGACCGGTTTTAGGGTTTGTTCGGCTTCTCTTTGTCGTCGGGCTTTTCTTGTTTGCCCGATTTTTCTTCGGGCTTGTCTTTGTCTTTCTGTTCGCGCGGGGCGGGAAGCTGGAGGGGTGCCTTGTCTTTTTGTTCGCGCTCTTTGGCTTCTTTGGCGTCCTTGTGCTCCTTGTCCTTGGCTTCTTTCGCGTCCGAGTCTTTCTGCTCTTTGTCTTTGGCGTTCTTGGCATCCGTGTCTTTCTGCTCTTTGTCTTTGGCGTTCTTGGCATCCGTGTCTTTCTGCTCTTTGTC
>JAHFEC010000019.1 GCA_023248665.1 Microcaldota archaeon
GCGAAGGGGTTTTTGAGCATGGGAAGACTTCATCGGGGGTTTTTATAAGGTATTCGGGCCTTCCAGCCCGTGCCGCATGGGCACCCGCCCTCATGCGGCTTCGGGGCGTCCGTCCGCCTGCGCTTCTTTGGCCTTCCGCTACCGCTTCTTCACCTTCTTCTCCCCGCCCCTCTTTTCCTTCTTCTTCACGAGCGCGTATATCGCAAGAAGCCTCCCCGTCCGGCGCGGCACATCCATCCCCTTTGCCGTGCGCACCGCGCTCTTCCAAACCACCCAAAGGCTTTTATACTAATCCCGCTTAGTACTAACCATGGTTAGGTTCATTGACCGCGAATACGAGCTCCAAGAGCTTGAGAAAATATGGGAGCGCGACACGGCCGCCCTCATCATCATCTACGGCCGCCGCCGGGTCGGCAAGTCCCGCCTCATACAGGAATTTCTCCGCTCCAAGGAAGGGCTTTACTACATTGCCGACGACACCAACCGCAAGATCCAGCTTGACGAATTAAGAAAACGCTTGGCCGACTACCTGAATGACTCTTTCTTGCGCACAGCCAAAATCAGCGAATGGCGCGAGCTTTTTGAATATCTTGGCAACGTTCTCCCGAAAGACAAGCGGTTCTGCCTCGCCATTGACGAATTTTCCTACCTGGTCAAGAGCGACCCTTCAATAACAAGCTCCCTGCAAAAATTCTGGGACACGACCTTAAGCAACAGCAAAACCGTCTTGGTGCTCTCCGGCTCCCTGTTCGGGCTGATGAGCGAGCAAGTTTTGTCTGCCGCTTCCCCGCTTTATGGCCGCCGCACGAAGGATTTTCTCCTCGCCCCGCTGGCCCAGAAGGACGCTTCGCTTTTTTTGGCGGATTTCGGGCCGGAAGACCGGCTAAAGGCGTACTTCTCTATCGGCGGAATCCCCGAATATCTGCTCAAGGCGGCCGTCCATAAGTCATCCGACGATTTCTTCGCGCACGAATTCTTCGCCAAGGACGGCTATTTTTACCGCGAACCCTACTATCTCCTCTCGCAGGAATTCAAGGAGATAAAGACCTATTTCTCCATGCTCAACGCGATTTCATACGGCAACAGCAAGCCTGTCGACATCGCCAATTTCTGCGGCATCAAGGCCCGCGAGCTTTATCCGTATCTTGAGAACCTGTTGCGCCTCAATTTCATCCGCCGAGAGGTCTCGCTCTTTGGCAAGCGCCAGAACGGGATTTATTCCATCAAGGACACGCTTTTTGATTTCTGGTTCAATTTCGTCTATCCAAGGCGCGAGGACATCGAGAAGAACATCTTTTCGCTTGAGCGCAATAAGTTGAGCACCTATTGCGGGAAGCGGTTCGAATCCTACGTGCGCGACGAGGTCGTCCACTTCATACTCCCGTTCAGGGCCGACCAAATCGGCCGCTGGTGGCACAAGGAAAACGAAATAGACGCCATCGCCTTCAGCGAATCATCCCAAGACATTCTTTTTGCCGAGTGCAAATGGTCGGAAAAAGTGGATGCCAAACAAGTGCTGGCCTCGCTTCGCGTGAAAACGCCGCTTGTGCAATGGCATAACGAAACGCGCCATGAGCATTTCGCCATTTTTGCCAAGTCATTTAAGCGAAAAGAGGATCTGGGCGGGAATGTCCGGCTCTACGATTTGAAGGACATCTTGAAAGCGGCCAAGCCCAAAAAGTGAAATCCGCACCCCTGTGCAAATATAGTGCCCCCGCAATGTTCTGCGGGCCACTTAATAGGCAACCACGACGAACGACACATGTGCGAGAGTCGCAAAACTTTCGTGGTTGCCTATAGCTGCCGGAAATAAGCACGGGCCGTTGCCGTCCTTGGGGGCATTCATGGGCCCGTCTGTCTCTTCTTCCCGCCCCTCTTTTCCTTCTTCTTCACGAGCGCATACGCTTGAAGCAGTCTCTGGGTCTGGTGCGCCACGTCCAGCGCGCGCGCCGAGCGCACCGCGCCCTCTGAAAGTTTTTTGCGGTTCCTGATGATCTGGCGCAGCCTTTCCGCCGCCTCCAGCGGATCGTCAAAGAAGAGCGCGCCGTTGACCTTGGGCCGCACGATCTCCTCCAGCGCCGTGCCGCGCAGGGCGGCCACCGGCGTGCCGCAGGCCATGGATTCGAGCGCGACCAGCCCCTGCGTCTCGAAGGCGGAGGGCAGGATGACGGCCGATGCGGCGCGGTAATGCTGCGCGATCCATCTCTCGTCCACCCGGCCCAGCAGGCGCACCTTGCCCGCCAGCCCCCGCGCGGCGATCTTCCTTGCGAATTCCTCTTTATACGGGCCGTCCCCGGCGACAAGAAGCGGCGCCTTCAATTCATCGAACGAGCGCGTGGCCGCGACATCAAGGAGAAAATCAAGGTTCTTCTCCTTGGCGATCCGGCCCAGGTAGAGCACCGCATTCTTTTTTCCATCATCCGAAAATATTTTTTTCACCGCCGGGCCCACCCGCCCCGGCTTGAATTCTTCAACATCCACCGGGCTGGCCACCACGGCCGATTTTATGCCGTGCAACGAAAGCTCGGCCTGCATGAACAGGCTGGGCGCGATCACCTGATCGAACCCGCCGTAGAACCACGTCAGATAACGCCACGACATGTCCGCGCCCCACAGCCGGAGGCCCTCGTGCCCCGTGAGGTAGTGCATCGCGGACGGGATGAGCGTATGGAAGGTGCCCACGAGCGGGGCCCGGCATCTCTTGGCCGCCTCCTTGGCGGCGAATCCCATGAGCAGCATGGCGTGGCTGTGCACGATGTCGGGCTTCCATCCCACGGCCTCATCCACGAGCCCTCCGGTCCGGTACGGTATGCGGTATTGGGGGTAGGGCGGGAAGACCGCCGAGGGGGCGTAATGCGCGCCCTCGCGCCGCTCGAATCCGCCCCGCCCTTCCGGAGCGAACACGCGCACCTCATGCCCCTTCGCCTCCAGACCGGCCTTGAACAAGTCGATCGAGCGCACCACGCCGTCCACGGACGGATGGTAGGTGTCTGAAAAGAATGCGATCCTCATGGCATGACCTGTCCGGCATATCTTGATCGGGTGCATTTTTTCGGGCGCCGAATCCGCGCATTTTTACGGCTTTCTCATCTCACGGAAGGCAGCTTTATTAATCTTCCAAACCTTCAAGCCAAATCAAGCCGGGGATCCGCATGCATTCTATTTCACGTCGTCTATTCATCGGCACGGTCTTCCTCCTTCTCTTGTTCGCGCTCGCCAACGCGACCACGGTCATCCTCAATTCGCAGGACTATTCGGACGTCATCGCCGGCGCCGTCTATGCGGTCTCCAACGACTACCAGTACGTGTTCGCCCTCACGCCCAACCAGTCGGTGTTCATCTCCCAGTACTACACCCTCAACCCCGCCGAGCCCATCATCTACGTCGAGGGCCACAAGCCGGTGCTCGCCAACATGGCCAGCCTGATCCGCGAGTCGGGCGTGCACAACCTCACCGTCGCCCAGCCTCCCGACGTCGAGGCCTGGATCGCCGGGCGCATGCCGCGCGAGCAGGCCATCGTGGTGGGCCGCCCGTACGGGCAGGACGCCCTCTCCGTCTCCTCCTACGCCTCGCTGACCTCATCGCCGCTCTTCTTCGTGGACGACCCGTCCGATTCGGCCGCCCTCATGGCCAACCTCTCGGCGATGGGCTACCACTCGGTGCTTTTCTACGGCCCCGTGGCGCACCAGCTCCCGTCCAACCAGCTGCTCCTCTTCCCCAACCGGCGCACCATCGATCTGGGCAGCAAATACCTCAACAACCTAAAGATCGCATCCGAGTTTCTGGCCATCCAGCCGGCCACGCAGGCGATGTTCGTGTCGGGCCGCACGTTCGAGAAGTCAATGGCGGACAAGAACTTCCCCCTCCTGCTGGCGGGCCGCTCGGACGTGCCCATCGAGGTGCCCGACTTCATCTCCCAGAACGGCATCCGCTCGGGCGTGGTGTTCGCGGGCGATTCCGACATCGTGGACGGCCTCAACCGCCTGCGCACGGTCAGCCCGAACCTCTCGCTCTTCGTCAAGTTCGGGGAGGGCTACCTCTACGGGGGCCAGTCCAGCCAGCCCATGCCGCTCATGGTCATCCCCCTGCCCGCGCCCCGGATCGCGATCGAGGTGATCAACCTCTCGTACAACGTGCCCTCCAAGTCTTTCGAGGTGCGCCTGGCCAGCCGGGGCGATTTCGCCTCCATCCGCTCATCCATCACCGTGCCCAGCGTGGGTGCGGCCGAATCCTCGCAGATCAGCCTCGACCCCAACGCCACCACCACGCTGGCCATCCCGCTGGACGCCCTGCGCGCGTCCGACGGGCGCTTCATCGGTCAGGCGATGCTCACCGTTCGCTACGGCGAGGATTCTCGCCTCCTAGAGAACGTGGACACCATCTCGTTCGTGGACGTGCCCATCTCCTATTACAACGACACCTCGTTCGTGCGCGTGCTCAACATCACCTATTCAGACGCGGACAAGTCCTTCGTGATCGTCTTGGACGGGCAGGGATGGGTGGAGGGCCAGATCCAGTTCACCATCAACAACCAGCCCATCACCCTGCGCCTGCCCTCCACGCAGGTGAACGGCCGCACGTCTGTGTCAGTCAAGTACCTCCTCTCCCCGGACGAGGAGAAATTCGTCAACGGCCTGCCGGCCGACTATTTCATCCGCTCGGGCGACCGGCCGGACATCCTGATCAAGGAGACGCGCGGGCAGAACGTGGTGCTCGTGCCCTCGCTCACCCAAAATTCCGAGGGGCCGTTCGCGAACGTTCCGTGGGCGACCATCTGTTTCTTCTCCTTCGCCATCGTGGCCGTGCTGCTGCTCCTGCGCCATTTCGTGCAGCGCCAGAGCGACTCGTTCGATTGAACCGCGAAAAAAAAGAACGGACCGCCGCGCAAGCAAGGGCGGCCCGAGCCGCCCCCCAGAGCGGCCGCGCGCGCCGGCATTGCCTCCGGCTCAAGCAACGGCCCGGGCCGTTGTCCATCGTCAGGGCCGCCCGGGCGGGCCTCCCTTTTTTTCGGCGCCGCCGCGCACAAGCCTTTTAAACATCCGCCTCATTCCTACCCTCATCCATATTCGTCGTCCAGGTGGTCCGGCATGCGCGCGATTTCACATTCCATCTTCCTCATCTCCCTCTCCCTGCTTACCCTTCTCTCCCTCTCTTTCGCCCTGCCCGTGGGCGCCAACGTCACGGCCGGCACGTCGGTCACTTTGGGCACCACCACGGCCGGCACCGCAGACGCGTGGGGCGGCAACGTCACGCAGGTCAACCTCACCATCAATTCGAGCACCCTGCACTGGCAGGGCTTCTACGGCTCGGTGACCGGCTCCCTGCGCCTGGCCTCCGGCAACGAGTCCAACGTGAGCACCCTCAAGCTCTGGACCGTGAGCACCCTGCGCGGTCAGATCTACGCCTCCCGCGCCTCCAACATCGATTTCACCGCCCTCAATTCGACGGCGGTGACATTGGCCGCCGTGGATTCCGCCTTCTCGTTCCTCTCGGGCGCCAACGACGCGGCCGCCCACACGGGCGCCGACTCGCTCAATCCGGCTTTCAGCATCGGCCAGTACGCCGTGGGCGCCAACAGCGAGCCCCTGATCATGACGCTCAATTCGACGGGCCAGTCCACGTGGCAGCAGGTCGTCCTCAACGACGGCAACACGTCTGATTCGTCCCGCTACGTGTTCGTCGGCCTCATCAACAGCTCGGGCGTGGCCTACAACGGCCAGTCCGCCAATTTCCAGATCATCGTCCCGGAGAACTCGGTCGGCGACGCGACGCCGACCACCTATTACTTCTACGGCGAGGTGCAGTGAGGGTTCCGCAATAATCCAGCGCGTTTCTTTTCGCATGGGGTGGTTGGTTTGAATCATGTCCGTCTGTTGTGTGCATTCCTCGCGTTCTCCCTTCTTCTCTCGGGCTTCCCGTCCGCCGCGCCGGCGGGCGGCAATGCCTGGGTCCTCGTCAATTCGGCCGACTATCAGGACGTCATCGGCGGGGCCGTGTTCGCGGCCCAGAACAACTATTCCTACGCGTTCGCCCTCACCCCGGCGCACGCCGAATACCTCGTGAATTTCATCAAGCCGAGCGACTCGCCGGTCTTTTATTACGAATCCGCCCGCCCCATCTCCTCCGTCATGGGCGATGAGCTGGCGGCCCTGCACAAGGGCAATTTCATCCTCGCAAAAAATGACTCCCTGCACCTCATGTTCGCCCGCATGGCCCGCTCCAATTTCGCCGTGCTCGTCGGCCGTCCGGACGGCGCGGAGGCGGTCTCCATCGCCCCCTACGCCGTGCTCATGAACGGGGGCCTCTATTTCGCCGATCCCTCCGATGCGGCCGCCCTGCTCTCCTCGCTCAAATCCTCCAACCGCAAGATTTTGGTCTACGGCTCGATCGCGCGCTCCATCCCAAAGGACGCCCTCGCCGGCGTGGAGAGCATCCGCACCGGCTCGCGCTATGACGACAACCTGCAGGCCATCCAGCGATATTACCTCCAAACCCGTCCCGACCAGATGTTGTTCGTCTCCGGTCGCGCGTTCGAGGCCTCCATGGTGCGCATGCCCGTCGCGCTGGTGGGCGGCACCGAGCTCAACCCCGACACCATAACGTGGCTGCGCGCAAGCCCCGTGCGGCGCGCCATCGTGATCCAGGGCGACGCCGACATCAAGAACGCGATGGATTCCCTGCGCCTCGAGACCGGCCTGCCGGTCTTCGGCGCGCTCGCGCAAGGGTATTCGGGCAACGCCGAGGTCCAGCCGCTGGCCGTGATGAAAATCCCCGGCCCCGAGGTGGTGGTATCGCTGGGCGGCGTCTCCTACGAGGCCGGCACGCGCACGTTCCGCCTCGATCTAGAGAACACCGGCGCGTCGGATGGCTTCGTGCAGGTGGCCGTCGTGCTTCCGGACGGCCGTTCCAGCTCGTCCAGCGTGCTGCCGATCCCGCCCGGCCAGACGCGGCAGTTCTCGGTGGATCTGGACGCCTCCCTCTTTGTGTCGGACGGGCGCATCGGCGCCGTCCTCGCCCAGATATCGGCCGGCTCGCAGCCGGCCATGACCGAGAGCGTGTACATGCTCAACATCAGCGGCATCGGCGTGGTCCCCGGCCCCGCGCCGCCCTCCCCGCCCGCGCGGGGCAACCTCGGCGCCGAGCCGCCCCTGCTCATGGCGGGCTCGGCCCAATCCAACGATTTGCAGTACGTCAGCGCGGTGGCGGTCCTCATCCTCGCAGTCGTGGCCGTTTTCGCCCTCTTCATCCTCTCCAAGCCGCGCCGTCCGGCCGCCCCTCCAGCCGGCGGCCATCTCTCCCTCCCGCCGGCGCAATACTTGGCGGCGAAGAAGCCGTCCGCCGCTCGCGCAAGGAAAACGAAAGGGCGGACGGCAGAGGCCCGTCCGCCCGCGCGCGAGCGGACTTGAGCCAAGAGCGCATTCTTTTTCCCCTTCCATCTTTTTGCGATTTTTTGTTTTCGATTTTTCCTCCCCGGCTTGCGCGCGCGATATAAATTTATAAACAATCGCGCCGTCAGTTGGCCGATGAGACTCCCCGCTCTTTTCCTTCTGGCCGCCGTCCTCCTGTTTGCCTCCGCCGTCCGCGCCGATCCGCTCGCCGGCGCCATCAACGCGACGGGCGGCTCCATCACGCCGGCCAACATCTCCTTCGTGGCCAACTCCGACCGCTGGCTGTTCTTCTATGGCAATTCCACGCCAACCAACTCCAGCTCGTTCTCCATCCCTTCTTCGGCGCTCAACGATTCCTCGGACAGCATGCGTTATATCACCCTGCTCACGCCCACCTACCAGCAATACCTCATCTCCGAGCGCAGCTCGGATCCAATCACCGTCTACTCCTTGCCCAACCTCACGGCGTTCGACCAGTCGCACGACCTGTCGGGCATCAACTCCGTGTCGGTGGTGTTCAACACCACAAGCAATTTCTCGCTCTTCACCCGTGACGGCGATCCGGCCGGCAGCTTCAGCATTCCCACCGTCTATCTGCCCGGATATTACTCCAACGGCACGCAAAACCTCCAGGCGTTCCGGGAGGGCCTCGTGCAGGCCGGCTCCGATTTCATCTTCGTGATCCCGATCGCGCGCGGGCCGGGCTTCGATGGCCGGGCCTTCGACTACCAGTTCGTCCTGCCCTATTCCATCTCGTCTGGCAACCGGTTCTATCCGTTCGCCATCCTGCCGCCGGTCGCCTACAGCGGCGGCACCAGCCTGCCGACCGTGAACTACCAGTGGTCTTTCGACGGGCAGGCGCTCGTGATCACCACCGCGCCGGGCGCCACCGTGGTGCTCCACGACGAACTGGGCAAGGCCTACAATGTGGTCGCCGATTCCAACGGCATCGCGCGCGTCATCCTGCCGCCCGGCTCCAAATACTCCCTGCGCCTCTCGTCCAGCGGATTGCAGGACGCGACCACCAGCCTCTACATCCCCGTGCCGACCCAGGCCGAACCAGCCCCGCCCAAGCCCCCGCCCGTCTCTGCGACCGGCTCGTCCACTCCCGAAGTGAGGACCATGCGCACGCCGCAGGGCCTCGTGGTGTGCATCGGCGACGAATGCTACCTGCGCGAGGCGAGCGAGTCCGAATCCCAGGCCCTCCTCTCCGAGCTCTCGTGCAACGGCGACGTCTGCCAGTTCACGGGCAACTTCTCTGATCTCGTGTCCAAATACAAGCTCCAGCGCCGCGCCGACCTGTCCATTCCGCGCAGCGCCTCGGCCTCGTCGTCGTTCGATGTCGCGGCCGCCCTTGCCGGGGTCGGCCCCGCCTTCTCGGCCCAATTATCATCCATCTCGGGCGGCCGCCCGGATTCAGGGCCGGTCCTGCTCGTCATCGCCTTGTGTGCCGGCGTGGGCGCGATCCTGCTCCTGCGCCGCCCTTCCGCGCCAAAAATCCAGGGCGGATATGACTGACCTTCTCTTCTCTTTCGGCGTGTGGCGGGTTTTTTTAACCTTGGCCGCCCTCATTATCTTCGTTGGGAGGTCTGACCATGGCGCTCATTCCGATTGAAACGAGGTACCGCACCGAGATGGCCGACTTGTTCGAGGAGGAGGCCAAGCTCAAACAATGGATGCGCGTCGAGGCCGCGCTCGCCCGGGCGCACGCCAAGCTGGGCCACATCCCCAAGGAAGCGCCCGCCGCCATCGAGGCCGGCGCCAAGAAAGTCTCGCTCTTGCGCGTGCAGGCCATCGAGGCCGAGACGCATCACGATCTCATGGCCATGGTCAAGGCGCTCACTGAGCAGTCCGGTTCCGCCGGCGCCTATGTGCATCTGGGCGCCACGTCCTACGACATCGAGGACACCGCCACGGCGCTCACCCTGCGCGAAGCGGGCCTGCTCGTGCGCCAGCGCGCGGTCGAGCTGCGCCGCGTGCTCAAGAAGCTGGCGCTCGACAACGCCTCTCGCGTCTGCGTCGGGCGCACGCACGGCCAGCACGCCGTGCCCACCACCTATGGCATGAAGTTCGCCCTCTATTACACGGCCATGGGCCGGCACCTTGGGCGCCTCGATGCGGCCATCGGACGAGTTTCCTGCGGAAAAATGAGCGGCGCCACCGGCACCATGGCCACCTTCGGCGCGGACGCATTCAAGCTCGAGGCGCTGGTGATGAAGGACCTCGGCCTCGAGCCGGATCCCGTCAGCACCCAGATCGTCATGCGCGACCGGCACGCCGAGTTGCTCTTCGCCCTCGCGCTCATCGCCACCACCATCGAGCAGGTGGCGCAGGAAATACGCCATTTGCAGCGCACCGAGATTGGCGAGGTGGCCGAAGCCTTCGGAGCCAAGCAGGTCGGCTCGTCCACCATGCCCCAGAAGCGCAACCCGCACAAGAGCGAGCGCCTCTGCTCGCTCGCGCGCGTCGTGCGCGCGCAGATCCCCATCGCTCTGGAGAACATCCCCTCCGAGCACGAGCGCGACCTGACCAATTCGGCGGCCGAGCGCTACCTCTTTCCCATCGTGTTCTGCACCACGGATTTCATGCTCCTTGAGCTGACGAAGCTGCTGTCGGGCCTGGAGTTCTTCCCCGAAGCCATCGCGCGCAACCTCGCCCTCACGCACGGGGGCATCCTCGCCGAGCGGGTGATGATGGCCCTCGCCCAGAAGGGCATGGGCCGCCAGGAGGCGCACGAGATCATGCGCACCGCCTCGCGCGAGTCGGCCGAGAAGGGCCAGCCCCTGCTCGGCATCCTGCGCGCCAAGAGCGAAGTTTCCCGACTGCTCAAAGGCAAGGAGCTCGAGGCCCTCTTCGACCCCTCCACCTACATCGGACAGGCCCCGCAGATCGTCAAGCGGGCCGTGAGCGATGAGTCATAGTTCTCTGGTGTTCGCATATGCGTTATATTGGAATAGATACAAAGCGCGTGGTTCGAAAAGGCAGCCAGTCTACTGGCAAGGATTTCAACGCCCTTTTCGGTGTCGGTGTCTCGGTGAATGACCTTGATAAATTCTATGCTGGTTACGAGAAAACAATCGGGGCTATCTTTGAAAAGGCAAATATGGGGATTAGACGGCCCGTCTACAAAGCCAAAGATTTGAATCAGTTGTTTTACCCGACATCGGTCGACCATCTTGAGATGTTTATCCACGGAATAAGCCAATATATCGACGCTTTGGATATTTTCTACGGATATGTTGATGACACAAGACAAGTGAATATTTACTATGCAGAGCCAACCAAAAAATCCACTCTTTCAGCTATTGAATTTCTCGGTTTGGTGGAGGAGAGTTATCCAGCTTACTGCGCATGGGAGCTAGTCTCCCGATTAGAAGGACGTCTGGATTGCTCGATTTTTGTCGATAATTTCAAAATTCGCCAATGCCGGGCTTGGAGCGAACTTTCTGCATATCCTCATCTTAAGATTGTCCCGTGGGGGGACAGATGCAATCCGCTCATCTCAACCGCCGACATCCTTACTGCTGCCATTGATGCTCGTTTGAGGAAACGAAACACTCGTTTTAAGTTCGCAATGGATGTTTTGCCCGAGTTCAATTCGAGGCTCGTTCTGAACCCATCAAAAAGTCTGCTTCACGCCCTGTCTCCTGCGCGGGACGAAGCCGCCCCGATAGAAGACAAAATCTCACGCCCTGTTGTCTATATCTTCAAATCCAATCCCGATGAGTTTAAACGCCACTTTCCAAACGCAAGTCAGAAGGACATGATTATCGATTCGGTCCATGGGGACCGCCTTATCCATGGGGCGGTTCGCTTGAAGCTCTCGCTAAAATTCTTCGAGCATTCGGACGCCCCTAAAATCCAGAAATCTGATAAGTTCTTCCATTACGACGACTTTGGGCTTCAGCAGATCAAAATGCTACAGAGCTTGGGTTATAAAAATCAGGTGATTGACGCAAACAATGCAAATCAAACATTCGATTCATGATAATGGAACAAACTCCTGGTCTGGAGGTTGCTCCGTCTTTACAATGTAAAGACATATTTATAACGTTAACACTCGACCGCCGTCGAATGGCATACTAGGTGTAGGATATGCTTGCAACATCGGACCCTGAAATTTGGAATTTCTACAAGCAAGAATGGCGCCGCCAAGAAGAAGGCCTCGAGCTCATCCCGTCCGAGAACTACGCCTCGCTTGACGTGATGGCCGCCTGCGGCGGCATCTTCACCAACAAGTACGCCGAAGGCTACCCCAAGAAAAGGTATTATGGCGGCAACGAATGGATTGACGAAGTCGAGCTTCTGGCCATCGAGCGCTCCAAGAAACTGTTCGGCGCCGGCTTTGCCAACGTGCAGCCGCACGCCGGCAGCCAAGCCAACATGGCCGTCTACTTCGCCCTCCTCCAGCCCGGGGACACGGTGATGGGCCTCAACCTCTCGCAAGGGGGGCACCTCACGCACGGCTCGCCGGTGAATTTCTCAGGCAAGCTCTACAAAGTCGTGGCCTTCAACGTGCATCCCGAAACCCACCTGCTCGACTACGACGAGATCGCGCGCCTGGCCGAGCAGCATAAGCCCAAGATGATCATTGCCGGCTTCACAGCCTACCCCCGGCAGGTGGATTTTTCGCGCTTCGCCAAAATCGCGCATTCGTGCGGGGCCAAACTGATGGCCGACATGTCGCACGTGGCCGGCCTCGTGGCCGGCGGGGTTCATCCCTCGCCCGTCGGGCACGCCGACGTCACCACCTCCACCACGCACAAGACTTTGCGCGGCCCGCGCGGGGCCTTCATCCTCTCATCCAACGAGGAGACGGCCAAGGCGGTCGACAAGGCCGTGTTCCCCGGTTTGCAGGGCGGCCCGCTGGAGAACATGATCATGGCCAAAGCGGTGTGCTTCAACGAGGCGGCCCGGCCCGAATTCAAAATCTACGCCAAACAGATCGTCCATAATGCCAAAGCCCTCGCCCATGCGCTTGATGACCTCGGCTTCGTCCTCGTCTCCGGCGGCACCGACACCCACCTGCTGCTCGTCGACCTGCGCAACCGCAAGCTTACCGGCAAAGAGGCGCAACTGGCACTCGACGCCGCCGGCATCACGTGCAACAAGAACACCATCCCCAACGACCCGGCCAGCCCCTTCATCACCTCGGGCATCCGCCTCGGCACGCCGGCGCTGACCACGCGCGGCATGAAGGAGAAGGAGATGGAGAAGGTGGCGCACTTCATCGAAGAAGTCCTGCGCTCGCCAAACGACGGGGCAGTGCGCAAGAAAGTGAAAGAAGAGATCAATAGAATGACGACCGAGTTCCCGGTTTATCCCG
>JAHFEC010000020.1:0-7956 GCA_023248665.1 Microcaldota archaeon
GCCTCACAAAACCGCTATCGGATTCCGGCATGGCAATCGCATTCGGCGATGGCGCGAACTTCAGTGGCATCTCGGACCAGCCGCTCAAAATCAGCAAAGTGTTGCACAAGACCTACATTGATGTCAACGAGGAAGGCACCGAAGCGGCCGCAGTCACGGCTGTCTTCGTGGAAGCTGGCTCGGCCGCGCCCGGGCCGTCTTCCCCGACGTTCCGCATGGAGGCCAACCACCCGTTCTTCTTCACCATCCAGGATGAGCAGAGCGGGGAAATCCTGTTCATGGGCACAATGAACGAGCCGGGCTAGACAAACCGGGCACCATGAGCCAGCCGGGCTGAACAAATCAGCCCGACTATCTGTTTTTTAACCTCCCATCCGTTCTCTTCCCATGGCTTCCCGCCCTTCGAGATTCCGCGATGTCAAGGCCGTCCTTTTCGACATCGACGACACGCTCTTCCCTTCCAGCGATTTTTCCGCCCTCGCGCGCGAGAATGCGGTGCGTGCCATGATTGACGCGGGCCTCGGGGCGTCCGAAAAACAGGTCCGGCGGGAATTGTCCGGGATCATCGCCTCGCGCGGCTCGAATGCCAGCGACCATTTCAACCGGCTGGCCCGCCGTTTCGCCTGCCCCGACCGGGACCGCGTCGTCGCGGCCGGCATCGCGGCCTACCACGACACCAAGACCTCCATTTCGCCGTATCCCAAGGCGGCCGAACTGCTGCTTTCCTTGCGCTCCAAGGGCTATCTCGTGCTCGTGGCCTCCGAAGGCGTGGCGCTCAAGCAGTGGGACAAGCTCATCCGCCTCGGGCTGGACCCGCTCTTCCACCGCGTGTTCGTGACGAACGCATCGGGCCGGGGAAAGGACCCGGCATTCTACAAAGCCATCTGCCGCCAGCTCAAGCTCCCCGCGAAAAAGGTGCTGATGGTCGGGGACAACCCGGCCAAGGACATCGCGCCCGCGCAGGCGGCCGGCCTGCGCGCCATCCGCGTGCTCACGGGAAGGCACAAGGCCGAGAAATCGAGGGCGGACCTTAGCGTGTCCGACCTTTCTAAAATCGGCCCCCTTCTTTGATTCTTCGACGGCCCGCCGGCCCCGCACCCCCATTATTTTTGTTCGGTCCGCCCTTTTTCACCTGCCGAATCATATGCAAACATTTTAAAGCGCCAAAAATCCCATTCTCGACATGAAAACCCCCCTTTTTCACGCCCTCGTCTGCCTTCTGCTGGCCGCTTCCCTATTCGCGGCCACGGGTCCGATCTACCTGATTCCCGCCGGAGCGGCGGACCAATACGTGCTCGCCTTCCAATCGGATGTCAATTACACCTTCTCCACCTCTCCTAACATGAGCACAGACGCCGTCGACTGGCTGGTGCCGCAGGCCCTGGTGTCCAAGAACCGCACGATGTTCGGCCCAATAGAAGTGCCAAAGCGAATCATCAACAACCATCTTCTTGTCTACCAGACCGATCCAATGCAAATCAACCTCCCGACGAGTTTCGCGCCCGAATCAAACTGCTCGCCTTCCACCTACCGCCTCGCGCCTATTTCCATCCCGTCGCGCATTGAGTATTTCGAGGTGCCGGCCAACGTCAGCTGTTCGCCGGCCCCCCGCGTGCAAATCTATATGCAAACCACCAGCGTGAACTTCTCCTATTTGGAAGGTCCCTCGCACAACGACATCGATGCCGTGTGCGATAATTTCTACTGCTACATGCGCACCCCGCTCGTCCCGAACGGCACCGTCGCCCTCTCGCGCACCAATCCTTCCATGGCGGAGTTCGACTTCTCCGAGCCGCATCTGGTGGCGGCTGAACTGATTCGCCTTTCCTCCATGGGCGTTATCGAGGGCGTGCCCCAGCAGGACGCGCTCTCGGTTGCGGCGGCCTTCTCCGTCTCCAGCCCATGGAGCGGCTTCAGTTCCAACGCCGGTTCGGTGGTAGTCGGCTACACGCCCCCAACCATCTGGCCAGGCAATGACTCCTCTTGGCAGCGCCAGCCGGGCCGCTATGTCGCCCTCTGGGGCCTCAAGCCGCTCGTGTTGCCCCCGGTGGCTCCCGCCCGGCCTGCCGTTTCCGAAGCTATTGTCCCAGCTTCCCCGCCCATCAATCCATCCGCATCCGGCAATCCATCCGCATCCGGCAATCCATCTGCGGGCGGCGCGCCGCCTTCCGGCCCGACCAACATCTCCGCCCCGAATGAAGTTCCTGTCGCCCCCTTCCCGCCCGCCGCCCCCGCGGCCGGCCAAGTTTCCGCCACCCCGCCCGAGCCGGGCGTCCAAACCAACGAGGCTCCTGTCCGCGCTTACGAGCCGGCCAAACCTGCCGGCCTCTCCGAGCAGGCCCAATCCGCCGTCTCCTCCATGCCCTGGTGGCTCGCCCCCATCCTCGTCGCCGGACTGGGCGCCTTCTTCGCGGCGGTGATGATGTTCTACTACCGTCCGCGCCCGACGGGCCCGGCGCCGGAGATGATCGAGCTTTCGGAGTCGCGCGTGGCCATCTTGCAGGATCTGGAAGTGGCCGACCGCATCCCGACCGACATTGCCCTGCGCATCAACAAGAGCAAATCCACGGTGGTCGAGCACCTCGACGGCCTGTGCCGGCAGGGCTTCGTGCAGAGAGTCGAGGAGCCGGGCAAGAAGTTCGTCTACTACCGGCTCACGCAGGCGGGGCGCGTGCTTCTTCTTCGCCGGCGGTCGGCGATTGCGCAGTAATTTTTTCAAAACAAAGACCGGGCTTAATACAAAAAGTTAGATTTTACTATCTCCACGACGTTGAATGCTCATCAAACTCCTTATTCCTCTTATCATCCACCCGTTTAATCCCGTTCGTTTACCATCCATTATTATTTTTTACTATTGAATGACCTAATGAGGTGTCTAAATGGGAGATGCACCAAAAGAGCCAAAAAAAGAAGAAAAACAGGAAATAAATGGGTCTGTAAGCTGGTTTGAAAATCGAAAAAAGGATATATTTCAACTTGGAGCGTTTCTATCCGTAATCTATGCTTGTAGCTATATCCCCAAGCAAGTCTTGGAAAATGGAGTGCCGCTCTATCTCGCCGTTCTACAGACATTATTTGGGTGTTTTATATTAGCTTACTTATTCTTCGCTATTTGGGATGCGTATAAGCAAAGGTTTGGCCCGAGAGAGTGACTAAAGTAGATGGCGCAATAGGTTTATTCTTTTTTGGGTTTTTTGCTGGAGGTATATCAATACCTCTAAAAACTTTTACTCAAAAAGAGAACTGATGGAGATACGGAAGCTCGACATAATCTGCCTTGGGATTGCCCTTGGGTTAACAGCATCCATAATCGGTATGTTTCTTAACGTATTTAATCCGCCGTATGGGGTATATACGCAAACCTACTGTTGCCTCCCATCTGTGATTTTTTTCATGGTAGCGGGTGTAATTGTTAAATCTGGTCTGATTTGTCCGCATTGCTTATCTTTCTTTTCGATGCATAAGATAAACGAAGAAGTCGAGGCCGATGTTCCAAAAACTGAAACTGGAAGAGATGAACAGGGATATTATAAGAACAATTACCTCGTTCGGCATGTCTTGGAAACGTTTGAGTGTTCAAAATGCGGAGGACGATATACCGAGTCTAAGAGGAAAGTATTCCGTTAATTAAAACTAGAGGGCGTAATAAATTTTGTTGAAACTCCATAAAAGCCATGCCTGTCATAAGGCTGGCTATATAGAGGGACAACATGGAAACGATGAATTTGGAAGAAGCCAAAGCTCGGCTCAAGAAAAACAACCTCAAGGACGCCAAGGGCATCGAGGATGCTCTTACCACCAATAAAACCTCAAACTGACAAATTTTAACTCAAATGTTAGCGGTTAGGGGGGTGGTAAAATATCAGCATAAAAAGCATTCCTAGAAATTTATACGTTCAACGATACTTTAGGCTGCTTTCTACCCCCCGATGAATCACCCACAAGAAATATCTGAAGATATAAAATTAGTCGGCTTGCTCACGATTTCAGGTGCCTCTTTCTTCTCTCAAGAGCTTTCAGTCTTATCTGCGCCGTTTTGTCCAGCAAGGCAAAATAGTCCTGCATCTTGGGGTTTCTCTCCGGCTGCCTCAATCCCTTGAAGGTTTGAAGGGCAACGCGGTGTGCGATGCAATCTTTTCCAACCTGCCCGAACTGGATGTTTTTCGGGTTTATTTTCAACCCGTTGAATTTTGAAAACAGGTAGAGAAGTATGTCCCGTATCTGCTGGTCCTGCTCTGCATACTCCTTGTCTATCACAACCAAATCCTCCTCGCGCAGTATATGGCGTATCGTAAGAAAAAGGGTGTAGGAAAAAAGGCGGATAGTCCTTTGCTTTTTTGAGCAGTTTTTCAATTGGTCGAAAGACCCGAGGCTCCTTAAGACAAGATTTTTCTCAGAATGTTCAATCCTTGAGCTGAAGGCAACCCCGTTGATGTCCACTCCGAGGGCAGTGCAGGTATGGCTTTCCCATTTTCCGCTCTGGTCAATTTCTATTTTTACCATGTGAAAATAAGCGGTGTAGAATTAAAATAGAAATGCGTGGGCAGTGGGAGTTTCACCCACTCAATGGGGCCTCCAGAGACGATAGCCAGCTCCAAAGGAGTAGTGCACTATCATGCGGAAGGCTCAGCACACGCAGATAAAACGGCTCGGACTGTATATATAAAGATAACGCCGAAAGCCGGATTGGCATATAAATATTTGCCAATTTTTCGCATTTTTTTGGAATATAAGCGCCTTGGCCGGGACGCGCAGGCGAAGCCTGACGCGGCTTTTTGCCCGCAGGCAAAATAGGCCAAGGCTGAGCGAAGCGAACGCCTTGGCCGGGATTCGAACCCGGGTTACCGCCGTGACAGGGCAGAGTGCTAGACCACTACACTACCAAGGCATAGCAGAACAATTCCTGCCAGCCGACTTACTAATTACGGTCCTTTATTCTTTTAAATGATTATTAATTCCCGCGAGTGTGATTTGTTCGGCTCTTTCTTCCGGGTTTTGAGGATCCAGCCTCGGCTTCTTTCTTTTTCCGGGGTTTTTCTTTCTCGCAAGAAAGAAAAAGCCCTTGAACACACAACATCCTGATATCTGCAAGAACAGTCTCCTGCAAACCGTGCGGCACAATCGCCGCGGCGCATTACTACAGCCAGGCGCTCTACCAGGTTGAGCTATCGCGGGGTGGGCTTATTTAGTGCCTGAAGAGTATTTATATATTGCGTTCCGCGATTTTTCAATGCCTCATCAGTTGGGAATTTCTTCATCGCTTTCCCATTGCCAGGAAAGCATCGAGAATCTACAATTCATCATCTAAGGCAAGGGGATTTAGACAAAGACCATTATATCGCCTTGCCCCTCAAGCCTTGCATTTTTTTGCATCGTCCCGGGCGCATTTTTTGCTCATCCGAACGTGAACGAATAGGCCCTAAAGCCCGCGCCCGTGATGTTCGCGCGCATCACGTGCGTCCCGTAATCGTCCATCTTGACGAGCCGGTAGAGCCTCGATTCGTCGATCCGCACGTCTCCGTTGGCATCCGCCTCCGGCCCTATGTGCAGGTTCCCGTCCACCTCCACCCGCACCGCGCTTTCGTGGGCCGAATCGGCCACCAGATGCACGGCCATCGCGGAGAAGGGCAGCACGATCTGCCCGGCGTCCGAGACCAGCTCCATCTGCTCGCCGTCATCTTTCCAGTCGCCCACCAGATAGATGCGGTTCGGGGCCAGCGTATCCGGCAGCGTGAAGCGCATCGCCCCGCTTCCCGGCACGGCCACCCCCGAATTCCCGAGCGCCTCCCTCCTGAAATTCCCGCCGAAATACAATTCCGGCGTGCCCACCCGAAGGAAGTCCACCGGTTCGGCCTTGACGCTCGCATTGGAGACATTCATCGGTTTTCCCTCGTTGAGCACCGACACGATGGCATTCTCGGTCTCCTCATACCCGCCCTCGCCGATGTGGTCGTAGCGGATGAACCCGTCCTTGTCGATGAGGTAATGGCGCGGCCAGTACGAGTTGCCGAACTCGTCCCAGAGCCGGTGGTCCGGATCCAGCACGATCGGATACGTCAGGTTATTAGCCTTCACCGCCGCCTCCACGTTGGAGCGCTGTTTCTCGAAATCGAATTCGGGCGAATGCATGCCCACGACGACCAGCCCGTCCGCCTTGTATTTCTCGTACCAGCTCTCTGCGTATGGCAGGGTTCGGATGCAGTTGATGCACGAGTAGGTCCAGAAATCCACCAGCACCACTTTGCCCCCCAGATCCCTAAGCGAGAGGTTGTCGCCGTCCGGCCCGTTGATCACTCCGGCATAGCTCGCCCAGTCGGGCGCGAGGGGGAACCGCCCCTCTTTCTGGCTCACGTTCAGATCCGAAGGTCCGACGTCCCGGATCAGCCCGGCCCGCTCGCCCAGCACCTGGCCTGGGTTGAACAAGAGAAGGAAAATCCCGGCCGCCAAAAGAATGACGACTCCGATCAAAATGGTCTGGTTGCGGTCCATGCTCTTGCCTCCTTCCAATCCCATTCCCTATTCTTCACAGCCCGCCGCCGTTCAGATACGGCACGAGCGCCTGCGGAATCACGAGGTTGCCCAGCACCACGAGCTGTTGCGTGGCCACCAATACCCCCACCACGACGAGCAGGAGGCCGGCGATGAGGTTGAAATACGGCCAGATGGCCCTAAAGCGCTTCATCAGCGCGATGGCCTCGGTGCCCAGCGCGCCCATGATGAGGAACGGCAGGCCCAAGCCGGCCGAATAGGCCAGCATGGGAAACAACGCCCCGCCCGGGTCGGTAGCGGAGAGCGTGAGTATCCCGCCCAGCACCGCGCCCACGCACGGGCTCCAGCCCACGGCGAACGAGATGCCGAACAGGGCCGACGTCAGGTATTGGTAGCGCGTTTTCACGGCCGGCAACCGGTATTCATGCTCCAGGAACGGCAGTTTGAGGATGCCCAGCGTGTACAGTCCGAACGCGATGATGGCCAGCCCCCCGATCCGCGCCAGCCAGACGCGGATGCCATAGCCGGCTCCGGACAGCAGGCCGGAGAGCAGGACGCCGATGAGCGCGAACGCGAGCGTGAATCCCAGCACGAAGGCCATCGAATTGGAAAACAATTTCAGGCGCCCGCCTTCGGACGGCGAAGCGGCGGCTCCGGCCGTCGCGCTCTTCCCTCTGTTTTCTGCGATTCCAGAGATGCCGGAAAGGAATCCAAAGAAGCCGGGCAGCAAGGGCAGCACGGACGGCGAGAGGAAGGACAGGAGGCCGGCCAGAAACGCTATCGGAATGGAAAGGGATGCCATACCCCATTTTTCTCACGCGGCCCATTATAATGCCCGCTATTACTCTCACGAAATACCTGGATTCGAGGGAGCGATGGATTTATATTCCGTCTCTTGGTTGTCTCATGGGGCCGTGCGGCTTTCCCGCGCGAGCCCATTGGGGTGAATCTATGGCTAAAGTGATGGCGAAAAAAGCGTCCATGGAATGCAAAGGCAACTGCGGCATGCACCTGTGTTCCAAGTGCGCGCTCCCGCAACTGATATTCGGCCTGCTGTTCCTGATCGCCGGACTCGGCCTCTACAGCGCGCCGTGGTTCAACGGCTGGTCCATCCTGGGCGTCTATCTGGTGCTCTGGGGTCTCATGGCCATGATGATGAAAAACTAAATCCAAGAGGGCAGATCACTGCCCTTTTGCTTATTTTTAATCTGTTTTCGGGCGGGCGGCCTCCGGCGCCGCTTCGCGCCCGGCCATTTTTATGACGTAGAAAGGCATCAAGAAGCTGGTGAGCTTCTCCTCTATTCTCGAAAGCCGGAAAGCCTAGAAAATCGAGATTTTTCTCGTAAAAGTGAGCGCCGGCGGCAGGATTTGAACCTGCAATCCCGTAAGGGACCAGTTATCTCGATACGGAAAATGCGCAAACGCATCTGTTCGCGGTTTTCCGAGGTTTTTGCGCCGTGGGCGCAA
>JAHFEC010000020.1:8056-12625 GCA_023248665.1 Microcaldota archaeon
AAGTGAGCGCCGGCGGCAGGATTTGAACCTGCAATCCCGTAAGGGACCAGTTATCTCGATACGGAAAATGCGCAAACGCATCTGTTCGCGGTTTTCCGAGGTTTTTGCGCCGTGGGCGCAAAAAGCTCTTCGAGACTGGCGCACTACCAGGTTATGCGACACCGGCAATGAATATGATTTAGTTCGTCATCATTTTTAACAAGTTGCCCTTTCTTTTTCCCTGAAGGATTTTTCTTTCGGCACGAAAGAAAAAGGCTTCGCGCACTACCCGGTTATGCGACACCGGCAATGAATATGATTTAGTTCGTCATCATTTTTAACAAGTTGCCCGGATTCCGGCCTTCCTCGGGATTCGGGCCCGCACGCAAACGAATATTAACCGCGCCGCCGTGAGTCGTCCATCTGGGGGGATGACATGGATCACAAATGGCTGATGATATTGCTGGTCGGCGCCGTATTGCTGGCCGGATGCGCCAGCGCGCCGTCCAATGCCGCTGCGAATGCGAACGGCGGCGCGTCCGATGCCGGAACGGCGGGTGCCGTTGCGAATGCGAACGGCGGCTCCGGGGCAGGAACGCCGTCCGGCTCCGGTGCGAACGCCAGCACTGGCTCGGGGGCGCAGGCCGGTTCGAATGCCGGAAATGAAGCCCAAGCTTTAGGGTTGATGGCCCTGCAAGCGCTGGGCACGCCTGCACAGTGCACGGTCAAGGAGGCCGGCCAGCCGGACGTGGTTCTCTATATCCAAGGCTCGAACCTGCGGGCGGAGAGCCAAGTCGTACAGGACAACACGACCTATCCCGTGATATCTGTCATCAGGGGCGGCGTGTTCTATGTGGACACCGGCTCCTTCGGCTCCGAGGCCCGAGGCTGCGACTGGATTGAATTCAAGGCCAATGCCAGCCAGACCGGCGCGTCCGGCAACAGCCAAGCGCCGTTCACGGCAGGCATCGATGAGCAGACGCTTTCCGATCTGCCGCCGGCTGATTTCTCGTGCGCACCTGCCGTTTTCGGCGACGAGAAGTTCCAGACTCCGGGCAAGGTGTGCAGCTTAACCGACATCATGGCGCAGGCTTTCCAGAATTCCGGCGTGGATGTCAACGCCTCCGAGGGCGGCGCGACGGCGTCCATCAACCTGACGGATGACGAGAAACAGCAGCTCGTGCAGGCCTGTGCCTCCATCTCCGATGCGCCCACGCGCCAGGCTTTGGGATGCCCGTCGTAGTCCCCCTTTTTTCCCATTTTTTTTCAATCTTCTGCCGTCGGCGTCGGTTTTATTAACATAAACCGCCTTGGGTTTCCCATGTCAAAACAAAAACCCCTCATCGCGCTCAATCTCAAAGCCTATGCCGAATCCTCCGGCGAGCGGGGCCTCAAGCTCTGCGAAACCGCCTCCGAGGTATCCATGCTCACCGGCGTTCGCATCGTCGTCTGCCCGGACGCCACCCTCCTCTCCAAGGCGGCCGAACGCGGGGCGGACGTGTTCGCGCAAGGTGTGGAGGGCCGCGAGCCGGGCCCCTTCACCGGCGCGCTCACCGCGCTCATGCTCAAGGAAGCGGGGGCGAAGGGGAGCCTGCTCAACCACTCCGAGCGCCGCATACCGGCGGACGCCATCAAGAGCGCCATTGATGCGCTCCATTCCAACGGGCTGGAGAGCATGCTCTGCACCCGCGACATCCGCGAATCCGCCCAATATTCGGTGTTCAAGCCGACCTACATCGCCATCGAGCCGCCGGAGCTGATCGGCTCGGGCATCAGCGTCTCGACGGCCAAGCCCGAAGTGGTGCGCGGCGCGGTGCAGTCCATCCGCCAGTACGCGCCGGACGTGCGCGTCATCTGCGGGGCGGGCATCTCGAATGCCGCCGACGTCAAGAAGGCGGTCGAATTGGGGGCCGAGGGCGTGCTGCTGGCTTCGGCCTACGTGCGCTCGAAGGACCCGCGCAAACTGCTCATGGACATGGCCGGGCAGCTCTGATTTTATTTTGTTGCGTTGGCTCCGCAGCGTATCGTCATGGCAATCTCTTCCAGCGTGGCATAATTCTCCGGCGCCACTCCTGCGAAAAACCCGTTTTTCTTCCCGCAGTTGCCTGCCATCACATTCATGCTTTTGCCATCGCTACGGTTCTTTATCCCCGTTATCACGCATACCTTATTCGGGCCCATGTTCCACGGTGTCGCGGTGGCCTCGCCGACATCATATTTGACGCCTTGGCGCGAAGCCATCGCATCCACCAAATCAGCATTGCACATCTGCGAATCCGAGAAATCGATTTCGTCGCTTCCCAGGTCCGGTGAGAACATTATAGTGGTAGCTCCTGATCCGGATCCGGTGAGCATCACCGTGCCGAACTGATTGTTTGACATCATGGCCTGCAGAAGTTTGCCTAGGGTGCTTTCATTTGTCATCTTGCCAAAATCCACGGTTTCCAGCGGAGCAGGGTAATCGAACGAATACCCCCCCTGCAACTGGCTGTAATAATGGTGGCCGGTTGCCGTCTGCGTGATAATCGGCGCCGAAGCATTTGAGGCGAGCATTGAACTGGCCCCGAGCAGGAAAAATGCGCCAATAATAATCAGTGTCAGCACGCCGGACACAACCAGCGAAGCCACAATCGTTGCAATGCTTCTCTTAAGCGACAGCCCGTAAAGCTCCTCAAGCACGTTGTAGAGAATCCAATACAACCCTGCGACGTATGCCAAGCTCGCCAGCCCCCCGACGCATGGAATAAAAGCCACCAGCGGGAAAAAGAACAACGGGGCCTGGTATTCCACAACAAACGCGAACAAATCCGAAATGCGCCCTTTCCCGCCAAGCGCGCCGGCAATGAGGTGCGGGACCACGAAATTCGTAAGTAGCCCCAAGACAAACACATATGCTGCATAGGCGGCCACGAGCTCAAACTGCCCGATATTCAAGAGTTTCGAGAGGGTTTGGCCGGTCCCGAGCCCGAACGCCAGTACAGAGAATCCGGCAATCAGGAGATATGCGAGGAACGCCTGCGCCACGCTATTCTTCCCCGCGCGTTTTTTCATGTGAGCGCGCGGACGGAGCAGCAATTCCTGATAATCTTCAATAAATCCCATTCCATCATCCCTTGTGGCCATTTCCGGCCCTCTTACTCAATAGTATCTTCTTTTCCAGCTTTATAATTCCGCCCGAACCATCCTCGTCTCATTTATAAATCTTGGAGCCGTTGTCCAAACCATACATCCGGGGACCGGGTTGATTCTTATGGCGCCTAAATCCATTGAACTGAAAGTGGCGGAAGCCCTGCAAAATGACGTCGGCCGGGGCCTCGTGCGCATCGACAGCCGCGCGCGCAAGGAACTGGACGTCTCGACCGGCGACATCGTCGAGCTGCGCGGCAAGCGCACCACGGCCGCCTTGGTCTGGCAGGCCCACCCCCAGGACGAGGGCATGAGCATCATCCGCATGGACGGCTATCTGCGCCAGAACACCGGCGTGGCGCTCGGCGACAAAGTAATCGTCAAAAAGGCCGAACTCAAAGAGGCGAAAAAAGTCGTCTTGGCCCCAACGCAGGCGATGAAATACTCGCCCGGCTTCGACCAGTTCGTCAAGAAGAAGCTCATCGGCCGCGCCCTCACGCGGGGCGACACCATCTTCATCGGCGTGTTCGGCACCTCCTTCCCGCTCATGGCGGCCATCGTGCAGCCGGCCGGCATCGTGCTGGTCAACGAGAATACCGACCTCGTGCTCAAGGAGGAGCCGGTCAAGGAGGCGGGCACCTCCGCCGTCACGTCCATCTCCTACGAGGACATCGGCGGGCTGAAAGAGGAGGTGCAGCGCATCCGCGAGATGGTGGAGCTGCCGATTCGCCACCCCGAGCTGTTCGAGCGCCTCGGCATCGAGGCGCCCAAGGGTGTGCTCATCTACGGCCCGCCCGGCACCGGCAAGACTTTGCTGGCCAAGGCGGTCGCCTCCGAATCCGAGGCCAATTTCATCCACATCGCCGGGCCGGAGCTTGTCTCAAAATTCGTGGGCGAGTCCGAAGAGCGCCTGCGCCAGCTCTTCAAGGACGCGGAGGAGAACGCCCCGTCCATCATCTTCATGGACGAGATCGACGCCATCGCGCCCAAGCGCGAAGAGGTGACCGGAGAGGTCGAGCGGCGGATGGTCTCCCAGCTGCTCACCCTTTTGGACGGCCTCAAAGCCAGAGGGAAAGTCATCGTCATCGGCGCCACCAACCGGCCCAACTCCATCGACCAAGCGTTGCGAAGGCCGGGGAGGTTCGACCGCGAGATCGAGCTTGGCGTGCCGGACCGCAACGCCCGCTTCGAGATTTTGCAGATCCACACGCGAAGCATGCCGATCCACGAGGAGGACAACAAGAACGGAAAGCTCATCGAGGAGCTGGCCAACATCACCCACGGCTATACGGGCGCCGACATCTCCTCGCTGGTCAAGGAGGCGGCCATGAAGACCCTGCGGCGCATCCTGCCCAAGATCAACCTTGACGAGGACTACATCCCGGCCGAAGTGCTCGACAGCCTGCGCGTCACGCGCGATGATTTCTTCGACGCCCTGCGCGAGATCCACCCTTCGGCCCTGCG
>JAHFEC010000021.1 GCA_023248665.1 Microcaldota archaeon
CACGGCTGATTTCTGCACTCATCTATGGCATAATCTCTTCAGGCTGGGTCTGGGTTAATTCTGTCCCACAGCCGAAGGCGGGCGCAAGATTATAAGCGCGGGAATGGCAAAGAAGCGCCGATCATATGGCCGACGACTGGGTATCCTTCTGCTGCGGACCGGGCGTGCTGAGCCTGCTGCTCCTCGCCTTCTTCGTGGGACTGCCGTTCCTGCTCTCCGCCGTGCGCGTCATCCAGCAATACCAGAACGGCGTCATCTTTAGGCTGGGGCGCAAAGCCGGCGTGCGCGGGCCGGGCCTGACCTTCCTTCTCCCGGTGCTCGACTCGGTGCGCATCGTCGACATGCGCATCCAGAGCCTGGACATCCCCAAGCAGGAGACGCTCACCAAGGACAACATCTCCGCCTTCCTCAACGCGGTCGTGTATTACCGCATCGCCGACCCCGAGGCGGCCATCCTTAAGGTGCAGGACTACAAGAACGCCATCTTCCAGCACGGACAGGCGGCCATGCGCGACATCGCCGGCTCGGTGGAACTGGACTCGCTCCTCTACGAGCGCGAGCGCGTGGCCTCGGAGATCCAGCAGGCGGTGTCCAAGGAGACGAAGGGCTGGGGCATCGAGATCATCTCGATCAACATCCAGGACATCGAGCTGCCGGCCAGCATGAAGCGCGCGATGGCCCGGCAGGCGCAGGCCGAGCGCGACAAACGCGCCACCGTCATCATCTCCATCGGCGAGGTGGAGGCGGCCGGGACGATGGCCGAGGCGGCTAAAGTGATCAGCTCAAGCCCCGGCGCGCTCCACTTGCGCACCCTGCAGGCGCTCTCCAACCTCTCGGCCGACAAGACGAACACGATTACGTATCTCCTGCCCATCGAGGGCCAGAGCCTGATGGCGGACGGGGCGCAGAAACCGGCAGGGGCGGCGGGCCCGGGGGGCGCCGGCTTGCCCGAACCGAGGCTGAACATGACCAAGAAGGAAATCAAGAAATGAGCGGATGGCGAAGGATATGCTGTTTGTAGTCATCAACGAATACGAGCGGGGACTGCGCTTCACGCTCGGGAGGTTCTCGGGCATCCTCGGACCGGGCGTGGCGCTGAATCTCCCTTTCCTGCACCACACGATAGTGGTGGACATTCGCACCAAGACCGTCAAGATCCCGAGGCAGGAGACGATGTCAAGGGACAACGTGCCGCTCAACATCAACGCGGTGGTGTACTACCAGATCGTGGATGCGAAAAAGGCCGTCCTGAGCATCGCCGACATCGACTATGCCGTGCTCCAGTACGCCCAGACCGCCATGCGCGACATCATCGGCAAGAACGAGATGGACAATATCCTATCCGACCGGGAGCGCATCGCCGCGCAGGTCGAGGAGATCGTGGACAAGGAAGTGGCCGGATGGGGCGTGGACATCACCGCCATCAAGATACAGGACATCGAGATGCCGGAGGACATGAAACGGACGATGGCCCGGCAGGCGGAAGGCGAGCGCATCCGGCGCTCCACCGTGATATTGGCACAGGGGGAGCTGGCGGCGGCGAAGAACTACGCCAGCGCGGCCGAGACGCTGGCTCAGGCGCCGGGCGCCCTGTACCTCAAGACCTTGCAGACCTTGTCCACCACGGTCTCGCAGGAGGATGCGCCGACGTCGATCATTCTCGTGCCTGCGCAATTGCTCAAAGTGGTGGAGAATTTCGTGGGGAAAAAATAGGGCGGACGGGAGAAATCGAAGAATGGGGCGATTCTAATTGATGCGTTTGAGATAATCCTTGAAAAGTGGGATGGTGAATGAATACCTGCCCCGACCGACCCGATAGACCAGCCCTTTCTCGGCCAGCCTGCCGAACATTTGCTGGAAGCTGTTGTCGTCTATTTCGGTCGCTTTTTTCACGTCGGAAAGCGGCACGTCTCCGCTTCCGCTCTTGGCCATGGCCAGCAGTATTTTCCTCTCGCTTGCCGAAGCCAGTTCGAAACGGTCCTCGAAAAAGCTTTTGTCCAGCCGTTCCAGCAGACCCGGCCGCATGGCCTTGAAATCTGCGGAGGAAATCCGGTTTTTGCCAGAGTCCTCGAGCAGGTAATACCCGTAAAACTGGAGGAAATACGGGTAGCCGTCCGTTTCCCCGATGATTTGCGATACGAGGGCATCCTCGAAGGCAAAGCCCTCCCTGCGGGCGGGCTCGACCAAGGCTTTCCGGGCTTCCCCCTCCTGCAGATTCCCGACCTGCTGGAAATGGAACATCCGCTCCGTGTAAGTTTTGGCTCCCTTCAGGTTGGTTTTGAGGTTCGGCAACCCGCAGGCGCAGAGGTAATACCGGGCGCCCTTGCGCTGGACGTGAGCAATAGATTCCAGAAGGGAGGACAGTGTATACTGCTTGTCCTCCTTGGCATCTCGCAGGCTGTGCATCTCGTCATAAACGAGCACCACCCCTTTTTTGCCGGCCTTCTGGAAAACCGGCCAGTTGCCCATCAAGATTTCCTCGAGATAATCGCTTAGGATGCGCTTGGGCTCCTCGTAGTAGGGCTTGTAGGTGATGCCGTATGCCGTCAGGCTCTCTGGCTTGAGCGTGCGGATGAGCGCCTTGCCCGTTTCCGCCACCCTCGCCTTCACCGAAATCTCGGACGCCTTTGCGGCGATGTCCTTTCCGAAGCAGTCTCCGAATGCCCCTTCGTCGGACAGCCGCCCGTTCAACTCCCGTTCAATGACAGCCCAGCCCTCCGCCTCCGCTATGAGCCTGTAGTGCCGAGCCAAGACAGTCTTTCCCGTCCCTCTTAGCCCGTAGACCACCATGTTCTGGGGAAGCCCGTTCTCGGACGCTTCCAAGGATTTGGAAAACTCTTGCAGATATTCTTCGCGGCCCGCCAAGAATTTTGGCTCTACGCCGTTGCCTGGGGTGAAGGGATTGGTCATGACACCATCTTATGACATCTTAACAGATTTTTGTTAAGATATGTTAATATTCATTCCTGATATTTCGCGGGGAAGTGATAGATATGGACAGGCGAACTGACACCAACTCGTTAGCCTGAGCAACGGACTTGACTTACCAGCGCTGAAAAAACCCTACGGGTTGGACATCTTCTCCCTGTTGAGCACGTCATCAACCAACCAGTACTTGTATCCCTCGATATTTATGTAAAGATATTCTTTTTGGCCGAATCTGGTTTTGTATCCGTTCTTGGATAATAACTCGCTCATTGTAGAAAATAAGTCAGGGTGGGTCTGCTTCAGAACATATTCATGCGGCTGGATATGGGAAGTTTTTATCCACACAGATTTGTTTATCATATCTTCGATGCCACTCATGTCCACCACTCATAAATCAAGTTCTATTACGACTGGATTGTGATCGCTAAAGGCACGGACTTGTTCATTATCGATAACTTGACAGGAACGCAGTTGGTCTTTGAGATTGTTTGAGATAAAGATATAGTCGTTTTGCCACGGTATTTTTGAGCCCCGATGGCGAAGGGTCTGGACTGGCTCGGAATGGAAAGGCGAAAAGCAGTCTGTCAAACCAAAATCAGCCAGTCTATCAAAAAATATTCTGCATGCATTTGTATAGTATTTTGGATTGCCCCATAGTTTATCGAATTGAACGCTATTGTTGAAGTCTCCACCGATTATGATGTGTTGTTTTTTGCGTTGCAGATGGATAAGTAGAAATGTAAGGTCGGATAGCATACGATGGAGCGTGGTCGACGTGTCGCTTCGCTTGTTATACGAGTCTTTTTCGAAACGCCCATAAAGGCTGAACACATGAAGCGTTTTCTCATTAGGTAGATTGACCTTGGCACCGATAAGCGCTCCGGGATATGTGTTTGGGAACTCGCGGGGAGATTCAATTTCCTTTAACTGTAGATTCTTGGTCACGATTCCTGAGCCCCACTTGGAGTTTCCTCCAATTTCTCGATAAACGCAATTTTGGACGGGTTTTGTGAGTTTTGACTCTTGGACAAGCGCGATATCTGGGGATAACTCATCGGTGAGATACTTCCATGAGTCCTCGTGTATTTTCTTATGCGTCCAATAAGCCATGTTCCAAGTGGAGATTTTCATTTTCTATACCTCAGGATATTTTGAATTTGCATCCATTTTTCTTACATGCTCTTCCGCCGCCGCAAGCATCGCGCGCGCGTTCGGGAAGGTGAGCATCTTGAGCGCGCGCTCGTAGGGCACCCAGCGCGAGCCCTTGTGCTCGTGCGAGAGGCGCACGCGGTACTGCTCGGTGCTGGCGAGCATGAATACCACCTTCTTCGAGCGCGATGAGTGCGACCCGCCGAATTCGTACACGTATTCGTAGCGGAAGCCGGGCAGGATTTCGATTCGGCGGATGCCGGTCTCCTCCTCCAGCTCCCGGCGGGCGGTCTGCTCCTCGTCCTCGCCCGCCTCCACGTGCCCTTTGGGGAAATCCCAGTGGCCGGCCTTGTAATGCAACAGAAGATAGTAGCGGTTCTCATCCACCGGCCGGAAGAGGACGAAGCCGCACGAGTGTTCCTGCATGGGATTTCTTGACGCGGCGTTAATTATAAAACAGATGCTCAAAGAGGCCTATTTCATGGAAAACTACATCTGCCGACGATTGGCTTGTCGCCGATCTGGGTGCGGTTGTCGATGTTCTCGGTGTCGTAGATGAAGGTGACGTTGTATTCGTACGAATCGTAGCTCGTCTCGTTGCACCAGGCCAGTCCGGAGATGGCGATGTTCTTTAGGCCGCTGGGCTTGAACACCCAGCCGGGCCCGAAATCGGCCGTGATGTTCCCGATTTGGACCTTGCGCAGGACCAGGCGCTCCGTGCCCCGGTTGGCCAGCGAGAACATGAAGGTGCCGTTGACCTGCACGTTGTCGCCGATCGAGAACGGCCAGGCGACGCCGCCCCAGTACGCTTTGCTCTGGGTGTCGGAAACGTCACCGTGGCCGGCCGGGATGCCCATCAGAAGCACGAGCAGGATCAGGGCGATGACCAGCACAATGGCCATGAGGACCAGGTATTCGGCCGCGCCTTGGGCGCGCCGGTGGCCCCGGATGCCGGGAAGGGTGAAGTCCATAATCTCGACCACTACTCCCGGGCATCTTATTTAAATATGACGAAACCGGGCACGCGGGGCGCGAGCCGGGGCGGGGTGGCCCAGGGCGGGCCGCGGGCGCGGCGGATGGAGACGGCGTTCGGCCCGCAGACCCGCGGGCCCTACGCGAATGCTTAAATCCTCTGATGAAGAAAGGGCGGCATGAAACTGTTCGGGACGTCCGGCATCCGCGATCTGTGCCCTTCGAATGTCGACGCGCGCATGGCGATGGCCGTCGGCCGGCTCATGGCCGGAGAGGCTTCAAAGCTGGTGGTCGGATACGACGGGCGGCGCACGGGGCCGATGCTCAAGGCGGCGCTGGCGGCCGGCGCGGCCGGGGCCGGGGTGCCGGTGCTGGACGCGGGATTCTGCGCCACGCCCACGCTGGCGTATTATGCGCGCATGCACGGGGCGGACGGCGCCATGATCACGGCCAGCCATAACCCGCCCGAATACAACGGCATCAAGCTCTTTGCCGGCGGGCTGGAGATGCCCGGCGAAAAAGAGGAGCGCGTCGAGAAGGGATTGCGGGCGGCGCTGGACGGGAAGGCGCAAACCCCGTGGCCCGACTATTCGGATGCGGGCGGCGTAAGAGATGCCGAGGAGGACGCCCGCCGCGAACACCTCAAGCTCCTGCTCTCGCGCGTGGATGGCGCGCTCGTGCGCAAGAGAAAACCCAGGGTGGTGCTTGACTGCGCCAACCTCGCCGCCGGCGCGCTGATGCCCCGGGCGCTTGAGGCAGCCGGCGCGGACGTGATCGTGATCAACGGCCACACGGGCGAGCCGTACGGGCGCGAGCTGGAGCCCAAGGAGAGCACGCTGGGCGCCCTGGCGCGCGAGGTGGTCGGGCAAGGCGCGGATCTGGGCATCGCGCACGACGGCGACGCGGACCGGGCCATCATCGTGGACGAGAAGGGGCGCGTGCCGGGGCTGGACGGGCAGCTGGCGATGGCCGTGCAAAGCGTGCTGGAGACGCAAGACGGGGCGGCGAAAAAAGCCCAAGGCGATCCCGTCGTCGTGTCCACGGTGGAATCTTCGCTTTCCTTGCGCGAACTGTGCGAAGCGCACGGCGCACGGCTGGTCATCACGCCGGTGGGCAGCCTCAAGGTCGCGCAAGTGATGCGCCGGACGGGGGCCGTTTTCGGGGGCGAGCCGTGCGGCGAATACCTGTTCATGGACGGGGTCGGCTCCCCGGACGGGCTGATGGCCGGCCTGTTCTTCGTCGAGCTGTTCAGCCGGTGCGGGCCCCTGTCCGCGCGGGCGGACGCCATCCCGCGCTACCCCATCGGACGCGAGAAGATTCCGTGCCCGCCCGGGCGAAAATCGGACGCGATGGCGCGGATCGCGCGGGGCTGGCCCTTTTCCAAACCGTCGGACATCGACGGATTGCGCGCGGAGGAGAAGGACGGATGGGTGCTGGTGCGCCCGTCGGGGACCGAACCGTGCATCCGCATCACGATCGAGGCCAAGAGCGAGGCCTCGCTTTCGCGGATGATGAAAAAAGCCCGGGCGCTCGTGCAAGAGGCGTGCCGAGAGTAAAAAAGGGTTTTAAACCTCGCATGGATGGACTTGGATATGTTCCCCATACCCGGAATCGACATATCGCCGTTGCGGATCGTGATTTGGGTCCTCATTCTCGCCTGGGCGGTCGCGACGCTTTCCCTGCTGGATTATTACCTCACGTCGAACGGATGGATCAACGAGGGCACCCTCACGCCGTGGGGGGGCGGACCGAATGCCAGCCGCCTGAGCATCAACGAGGCCTCGCAGCTAGATCTGGGCATCAAGCCGTCGAACGGCCTGGCCGGCAGGCAGCAGGCGATCCAGGAACTGATGAGCCTGCGCTCGCTCCAGAAGAGCGGCGACTACACCGGCTTGGCCACGCTCTATGTCAAGGTCAAGGGAGACGTCAAGGAGAGCGGAAGCGAACCGTATCGGATGGCTTGGGCGCCGATTCTTGCGTGCGCCGTGTCCGGATGCCCGGACAATGACGTGATCGGCGCGGCCGGGCAGTTCGCCGCCGAGGACGTGCGATCCGGGCCGGATGCGGTCATCGTCGAGGCGGTGTATTATTATCAGGCGAGTACGGGCGGGGACAAGGAGGCGCTCGCGCTCGCCAGCGCCCGGCTGGACCAGTTGGTTCGGGACTTCGGCTCGCCGGCCCTGATGCGCGAATGGAAGAGCCTGCAGGCCTGCAAGGACGGTTGCGCGGATCTGGGTTCGCAGACGCTGGAGTTCATCGCCGAAGCGGGCAAGAATTGAGAGGATATGAGAGTGGGAAGAGAGAAGGCGACAGATGCTGTTCTTTTGTGGCAGATGATGCTAGCATATAAAAAGGATAAAGACCTAAAAGAGTAATAAGAAAGCGTAAAAAGAGCCGCGTGCGGAGGCGGACGGACATGATAGATACATTGGAAACGCAGAGCGCGAGCAGTGGTGGACTTTTCACAAGAGAAAAACTCCTGACAGAGGCGCTGAAAACCGAAAAACCGAAGGAATGCCAGAGAAGAAGGCGACCCGGGAGGGTGCCGGCTCCAACGGGCCGTGGGGCTGATCTGTTTGAAAAGCAACCGGAAACCCGCTTACTGACAATGAGGAAAGGAAATGCGGAAAACGGAGAATTTCTCAGGCTATTGACGAACGAAGGAATGACAAGAGATGCATATGCCATAAAAAACATTCCGGCCGAAAGATCAGAATCGGAGCCTAAGGGGCGTTTGGAGGCGGATCTGATGAAAAAAGTGCTAATCACTGGAGCGAACGGCCAAATCGGGTCCGAACTGATCTTCGAATTGCGCAAGCGCCTCGGTGCGGACAGCGTCGTCGGACTCGACCTGCGCGAGCCGGGCGAGGAGCAGCAGAAGGCCGGCCCGTACGAAGTGCTCGACGCCACGGACAAGGCGGGCCTTGAGAAAATCATGGCCAAATACCAGATAGATACCATTTTCCACCTCGTGGGGATTTTGTCGGCCACGGGCGAGAAGAACCCGAACCTGGCTTGGAAAGTCAACATGACGAGCCTGCTCAATGTGCTCGAGATCGCCCGCGAGACAAAGGCCAAGAACCAGGATATCCACATCTTCTGGCCCTCGTCCATCGCCGCCTTCGGGCCCACCACTCCGCGAGAGCACACGCCCCAGGAAACCGTGATGGTGCCGACCACCATGTACGGCGTGACGAAGGTGGCGGGCGAGCTGCTCTGCCAGTATTATTACCTCAAATACGGGGTGGACGTGCGCTCGATCCGCTATCCGGGCCTCATCTCATGGAAGACCGCGCCCGGCGGAGGCACGACCGATTACGCCGTGGCCATATTCTACGAAGCCGTGCAGAATGGCAAGTACGAGTGCTACCTCGAGCCGGGCACCGTGCTGCCCATGATGTACATGCCGGACGCGATCCGGGGCACCATCGAACTGATGGACGCGCCCGCCGAGAATATCAAGACGCGCACCAGCTACAATTTCTCGGCCGTGAGCTTCTCGTGCGCCGAACTGGCCGCCGAAGTCAAGAAGCTCGTGCCGGGATTCGAATGCGCCTACAATCCCGACTCCAGGCAGAAGATCGCCAACTCGTGGCCCAAGACCATCGATGACTCGGTGGCCCGCGCCGAGTGGGGCTGGAAGCACGAATTTGACACGCGCAAGATGGCCACAGACATGATGGCCAACCTCAAGCACAAATTCGGGAGGCCCGTGGCGGGGCAGAAGGCCGCGGCATCTGAGCAGCAGGCGCATCCGACCAAGAGAAAGATTTGACGCGGGGCGGATGGGCCCAAGACGGCGGAACCGAACGGCGCAGGGAACGATGGAGAGATGAGGTGGTCATATGCCGGTTAAACCCAGAATGAAGCAAAAGAAGGAGGAACTGGCCGCTCATATCACCAGCCCCGCCACCCTGCAAAACGACATCAAGACAGCCGCCGGATTGGCCATGCGCGATCTGCTCGCGCGCGGCCTCCGGATGGAAGAGAACCACCTGGCCAAGCTCAAGCTGTCGGTTTCCTCGGACGGGCGGCTCTATGTTTTCTTCGAGACGAAAGCCAGTGAGGGCCCGCAATTTTCAGCCGGCCGGCAAGCGGTGAGCGCCTTCCGCGCCGGGACGGACACGCCCAATTTCGTCACCATATGCTTCGAACTGGTCGACAAGAATAGCCGGCCGGCGCTCAAGGAGGCGTTCCGGTTCGGATGGGATATCATGGATGTGGACAATATCCAAGGCCGGATCGGCAAGTTCAAGAAAGCCAACGGCCTGTCCGGCGCGGAGCGTGAAATCTTCTTCTCGCGCAATCCGGCCAAAGTCGAGGAGATGCTCAAGGTTTACAAGAACCTGACCGGAGAGCAATTCGAGAAGCTGGATCCGATGACGCTCGATACCTCGGCCACCTTCCCGCACGGCACGTACCAGATGTTCGCAGCCGTGCCCAAGATGTAGGAAGGGGACGGATTCTGCATGGCGTCGGCCGTCCGGGAGGTCCGTTTTTTTGGGCAACCTCCGGAAGCCCCCGTTTATATTATTTGCCGAACATAGATTTTGCGCGCCAATGTAGCTCAACCTGGGAGAGCAATCGGCTGAAGACCGATGTGTTGCTGGTTCAAATCCGGCCATTGGCAAGATAATCCGTTTATGAATACGCGGATTATCTCCGTGCTAAAAAAGGATTATCTGATCCTAAAAATGTTCTTGCGCATAAAACGTTCTTGCGCATAAGACGACGGACGGAGCCGGCTTATTTGTGATAGCTCCGGTTCGAATTGATCATGAACGCGCGGTAGAGCTGCTCGAGGAAGAACAGCCGGCACATCTCGTGCGTGAATGTCATTTTTGAGAGGGAGATGAGCTTGGCCTTCTTCTTGAGCGCGGGGTCGAGGCCCTGCGGCCCGCCGATGACGAAAGTGAGCGGCTGGGGGGACAATTCGTGCGATTTTATCAGTTCGGCAAATTCGAGGGAGTCGAAGGATTTTCCGCCCGCGTCGAGGGCGAATGTATTTTCATTTGCATATTTTTCGATCCTTTTGGCCTCTTTCTCCATGCCCTCGTCTTTTAGCTCGACGACTTCGAGCTTGCAGAACGGGCGCAGGCGCTTGAGGTATTCGCCGATGCCGGCCGCAAGGTAGGGCTCTTTGATTCTGCCGACGGAGATGAGGCGGACGGGGGATGGCATGGAGCCATTTGCTCTGCGAGAGTTTAATAAATCCGAAATCACATATAATGACAATGATATCAACGACTGGGACGGCGAGGAGAAAAATGGCCGCGGAGTCCGGTGGATCAACGGCCCCCGGAAGGACCAAGGTCCGCACTGAAGAGAAAACAGCGATTCTTTTGCCGTCTTTAGACCAGATGCGGTTCATCCGCGAGCATTCTGGGGGGCTGTTCGAACAGGATTCCCTTCGCACGAACCTGCCCAACCGCTGCTTTTTTCAGACTCTTAGGATATGGATCGACACGGCCCGGATCGAGAACTACGAGGCCCGCAAACAGTCCATCGCAAAGGACATGAAAGAATGGCTCGGGGATTTGAGCCGACTGGGCCGGAATCTGGAGCGGCTGATCGATGGAAAACTCGCCATCGAGGCGGGAACCAACACCCGACATTGGCATCGCCGCCTCAAAAAGCTGGCCGCGGATATATTGGGCCGCGAGCCGGACTGGTATGCCGAAACGCTCCCGCTGGGCCTTGAGATGTGCGGGTTCGGCAAGATGGGGGCGTTAACCATCGGCCGGCAGGCGAGGATGATATGGGAGGCCATGGACGGGGACCGGACGATCTATCTGCGGACGCTGGAGAAAAAAGTGCTCCGCGGGCAGATTAAGGATTTCGACCAAAGAAAAACTTGCATCGTCAAAGGGATGGGCGACGAGGTGGACGGGCTTTCGAATTTGGAGAAGAACCTCGAACGGCTGGGAAGGAACCGGCTCCGGCGGAAGGCCATGGAATACAGCCGCCGGACCCGGAAGAGCGAAGGGAAGAGTTTTGCGCCCCACTGGTACACCGTGCTTGCCGATCTGGCGGACGGGATTCTGGGGCACACGGCCGGCTATTATGAATTCAAACTGCCGCTGGCATTCGAATTCGCCGGGTATGGAAAGGAAGAGGCGCGCGCGCTCAGCAACAGAACGAGGGATATTTGCATGGAAAGGCAGGCAGACGAGGTCCGCGCGCGCAACCGGCCGGTGGCCGAGCGGGAAATTTTCGATGCATTTGCCGCGCAATTCAAAAGCCCGGATAAAATCCTCGAAAACCTTCGGGATGAAAACGCCGCGGCCGCGCTCACCAAGGGCAATGTGTGGAAGATGGCGCGCGGAGTGCCGGGCCACTGGCTCCACGCCGCCCGGGCGGCCTACCGAAAAAGCCATGAAAAAGCGGACGTCTGGCTGGGCCGGGACGGCATGCTGGCGTGGCTTTTGGAGGGCACGGGCTGGTTTGACAAGGACGAGGGCGGCCAGGAAAAGCAGGATAGCGTATTGGCGGAAGCCACAAAAGCCGCGAAGCGGGAGGGGGTCCGAAACCGGCTGGAGAGCTTTAGAGAGAATCGGGACAGGGCCCCGGCGGACGGCGGCGGACTTGCCAATCTTATTTAATCTTCATGGATAAAGAAGGTCATCGTATCGTGTTGCGGCTATCGTCCAACCTGGTTAGGATGCAAGATTCCCAATCTTGAGACCCGGGTTCAAATCCCGGTAGCCGCAATTAAAGTTTGAAGTCGATTCTTATGAGAAACCACAACATCGCCATCATCGACCCGACGAAAACCTATGGCCGGGCGCTCGCCAAGAAGGGCACCGAGACGGATTACACCATCTATAATTACAAGGAAGGGGAAAACATCCTCTGCCTCTATGAGCCGCACGCCTATCCGGACAAGATCCAGTCGCTGCTGCACTGCCTTTACCTGAGCGATTTTGCGGTCTGGGTGGTGGATGCCATCAATGCGGATTTCGCCGAGGTGGCGCTCGCGCTCATCCTCTCGAAGAAGAGCGGCATGATCATCCTGCACGGGCCGGACGAGAGCGAGCTGGCGCCGATCCTCTCCAAGACAGCCTTGTGGAAATGGCCGAGGATGAACCAGCCGAATGCCAACGACTTGAGGGCCGCCCTGCTCGGCAGCGAGCCCCGAAAGAGCCCGATGGCCGGAGGGGAGAAGCTCGCGGTGGTGGATGCCGCTTTTTCCGTGGGCGGGGTGGGCACGGTGGCGCTCACCAAGATCGAGAGCGGCACGTTTCGGATCCATGACGAATTCGAGGTGACGCCGGGAAAGAAGACCAGCGCCATACGCTCGATACAGGTGCAGGACGTGGACGTCAAAGAGGCGGAGGAAGGGAGCCGGGCGGGCTTCGCCCTCAAGAACATCGCGGCCGAGGAGATCGAGCGGGGAAGCTATCTGGCTCCGGCGGGCACGGTCAAGGTGTTCAGCGGCGGCGAGGCGGC
>JAHFEC010000022.1 GCA_023248665.1 Microcaldota archaeon
TGCGTATAGGTGGTGTTGATGTAATCCGTGAACCTGTCCACCACCGCCGTGGAGCTGGGCGAGGCGCAGAAGAAATCGTTGGTCGGGAAATAATAGCGCGCCCGGTCGTAGTCCGAGAAGCTGCCCTGCACCCCGAGGCGGAAGGAATTGACCGACCACTTGCCGCTCTTGAGCAGGCGGCTGGTCGTCTGGTCATAGGGGCTGAACAGGCACACCTGCCCCACGAGGCCGGACGGCGGGTTGCTCATGCCCTGCTCGGCGAAGGTGTTGGTCTGTCCGTTGCCCTGCGCGTCCTTTTTGGTGAGTGCGCTCAGGCCGTTGCTGTCCACCACGATTTTCTGCGAGGGCGAGCGCTTGCCGCAGATAAGGGCCGTGCAGTTGTTCTGCACGCACGGGTCGGGCGTGGCGTCCGCGCAGATGGGCGCCACGCGCAGGGATTTGTCGTATTCGCCAGTGTATTGGCCGTTCTTGTCCTTTTTGTAGCCGTAGCAGGTGAACTGCTTGTCCTCGTTGGTGCAGTCGGCCGGCTGGAAATTGCAGTTGCCGGATGCGGGGGAGGAGCAGTCGGCCAGGGTGAGGGGCGCCAGCTTGGTCTTGTCATGGTCGGCGGCATAGGTGTCGCCATGGTAGAGCGTGCCGTCGATGCCGATGAATTGGCATGCGCCGCAAGCAGAGAGGGCGGAGAGGCCGTTGGAGTCCGGCTTGGCGGAGGCGATGGCGCATGAGTAGAAGTGGGGGTCGGCGTTCTGCGTGCAGCACGCGCCGGACTGGAGATTGGCGTTGGGGTTGGACACGCAGCCGGAGAGGAAGAGGACGGAGAGGATGGCCAGCAGGGCCATGACCTCGCGCGCCCCGGGGCGCGGGCAGCCAAATCCGTTTCTCCTGAAAGATTCCATCACAATCACGGGGTTGCTGGTATTTTTTTTCGGGTTTATTTTCGTTCGATTTTTCGAGGTCTTTGTTTTCATTTTTTTTGTTTTGCTTTCGTTTGTTTTTTCTTGCTTTCTATGTTTTGCGAATTTTGCTTTTGTGCTTGTGTTTGTTTTGCTTTCGTTTGTTTTTTCTTGCTTTCTATGTTTTGCGAATTTTGCTTTTGTGTTTGTTTTTATTTTGCTTTTGTTTTTATTTTGCTTTTGTTTTTATTTTGCTTTTGTTTTTATTTTGCTTTTGTTTTTATTTTGCTTTTGTTTTTCTTTCGATGCTTTCTCATACGGTCTTCGATATGAAATGCAGGAGCTCCCCGGAATCCCCGCCCAGCATCGGGGCCGCGCCGGAGATGAAGATGAGGGTGATGGAGAGGGCGGCAAGGGGATTGAAGAATGTTTCTATTTGCAGGTTGGTCAGCTCGGCGGCGACCTTGCCGATGTCCGGGATGGCCAGCTTGGTCTGCTCGGCGCTGGCGAGGTTGGATTTGGTGTTCAGGCTCACGATGCCGGAAAAGCCCGAGTAGCAGGCATTGAGCTGAAGGGCGGGCGAGGGGATGATGTCCTCGGGGTTGGGCTTCGAGGTGGTGGGGTCCAGCAGGATGTAGGCGATGGGGAATACGACGTAAAAGCCCAGCGCGATTGCGATGAAGAGCGCGCCGATGCCGCGCAGGGGCGGGAAGATGCGCAAGAGTATCCCGAGGGGCAGGAACACATACATCATGTTGTGCGCGATGTAATCCACGAACATGTAGGTCGCGTGCAGGGTGATGGAAATGCCCACGAGGCGGTTGGCGATAAAGTGCGCCTGCTCCATGTTGGTGTGCAGCACGTTGTCCCAGTCGCCGTTCCAGACCGGGTTGCCCGTGACGAAGATCTGCACCGAGGTCTGGGGCTCGTACACCTTGTTCTGCGCGTAGGCCTGGTTGTACAGGGTCTCGGCATAGAGGATTTTCTCCTCAAGCTTGCACTGGATGACGTTGAAAGGGCCGTTCTCCCAGACGTCCATCTTGAGGCCTTGGCATTGGGTGGTGGTGCCCGCCGGCAAGAGGCCGCTGGATGCGATGAGGGCGAATCCGCCGGCCACCATCACGCCCATGCCGGTCACCAGCAGGGCGGAGGCGGTGGTCTGAAAGAATTCGGACTGCGCCCAGCGCTCGACGGATTGGATGCGCAGCACGTGCCCTACGATATACACGAATGCGTTGGCGAAGAAGCAGGCCGCGATGGCCAGCATGGCGAGGCCCACCCACGAGCGCCCTGCGTTGATGGGCTGCCACTGGCCCTGCGCGTTGGCGATGGCCCACGGCGTGCCGGCGAATAGGAAGCCGTTCGCGCCCGAGCCGCCGGCGAGGTCTTGGGGAAGCTGCTCGCTCCACTTCGCATCCTGCGCGAAGAAGAGGCCCGATAGGGATGAGAGGAGGAGGACAGATAACAAAACCACGAAAAAGACGCGAACAGGCAAAGGCCGGTGCGCGGATTTGGGCACGCGGGAGACGGCAGACATGAAATGCCCGCTCGCAGGCTCGCGCTCGCGGATGGCCGGAAGCGGCGCGGGCAGGGCGTTCGTTGTTTTTTTCTTTTTTTGCATTCTTACACCATCAGCAGGCGGGCGAGCAGGCCCGGCAACGCGGCGGCATTGCGATTTTTCTTTTCCTCCATTCTCACACCATCTGGATTAGCTTGCTGGCATCCACTTCCTCGCCCAACAGGGCCGCGAGGTCGCGGATGAACATCACCGCCAGCAGCAGCCCGACGGAGGGGAAGAGCACGGCGCGCAGGAAATTGAGCGCCGTGAGCCGGAAGTATTGGGGCAGGTCCACCAGCTTGCCGGAGTTGGCAGGATGGAGCAGGGCGTTGGGCAGGCTGTCCTCGCCGCCCGTGTAGGCGTCGTATGGATTGGAGGCCAGCGCGGACTCGCGCGCGTAGATCGCCGACATCTGCCGGACCGGATCGCTGCTCTGGATGGAGGGGTCGCTGCGGATGGAGGAATCGGCCTGGGCGGAAAGCACGCCGGAGACGTCGCCGCCCCCGCCCACGTAGAGGTTCGGAACGATGAGGCCCATCATCGCGAACACGATCGGGTAGAAGATATATAAGCCGACGCCGATGGCGACGAGGGTGGAGCCGATGGGCCGGCCGAAGGGGATGGAGCGGAAGAGGAATCCGACGGGCACGAGGAAGATGAAGAAGCCGTTGGAGGCCGAAAAGAACACCAGCGCGAAATACTGCAGCAGGATGGAGAGCAGGAAGGTGGAGTTGAGGTTGAGGAGCATGTTCATGGTGCCGATGGTGGTCCAGTCGCCCGAATGCGGGGAGTTGGAATAGCCGTTCCCGCCGAGGCCGGCCATCTGGGGCAGGAAATTGTTGAACGTCGCGCGGATGTTGAGCAGGCCCATCTCGTAGCGGATCATGGTGATGGTCAGGTGGGTCTGCCCCACCCCCCAGTCGAGGTACGCCTGGGCGGTGCTGAACATGTTGTAATCGCCGCCGGCCACGGGGATGCCGAGCCCCAGCCCGCTCCATTGGGTGAATTCGTCGATGCGGATGCTGCATTCGAGGCTCACCAGCCAGAGGATGACGGCGAAGAACAGGACGGAGAGGAGCACCTGCGCGGCTTCGGTCTTGGCCCAGTCCAGCAGATGCGGGTTGGAAAGGGCGGTGCCCAGCATGAAGGCGATGGCAATGAGCGCGAGGATGGCCGCCATGCCGAAACCCATGTAGGTGAACGACTGCTGAAAGCTGACGGGCTCGCAGACGTGGACGATCACGGGCGGCGCGGCAAAAGAAACGGACGCCAAGGCCAATAAGAAAAAGAAAAACACAGGAAACCCCCGCAGAGGCCCTGCGGTACCGGCGCGCGCGAAGGCGCGCGATCGGGCCTCGGGGCCCGCCCCTTCTGTTGGTTTTTCCGCCATGTTTTTTACCCGTTTATTTTTTCCTAGCTCAATCTCGCGATGGCCGACACGTCCACTTCGGTGTTCATCAGGTGGGCGAAGGCGCGCGTGGCCCCGAAGGTCACGCTCAGGGCGAAGGCCGTCATCAGGAGCGTGCGCGCCACCACCCAGAATACGAGCCATTGGGCGTTCTTATCGATCAGATCGTTCATCTTGCTGACCAGGCCGCTCTCGTCAGGCCGGAAGGGATCGCAGTCCAGCGTGCCGGGGTCGAGCGCGTTGACGCGGGCCAGACTGATGTAGGGGAATGGGACGAGGCTGCCCGAGGCGTCCGTCGTCTCGGGCATGAGGATGAAATGGTCGGCCAGCGACTGGCCGAAGAGCAGGGCGGCCGGGAAGACGAGGTAGAGGCTGATGGCCAATGCGATGAGGGTGGAGCCGACCTTGCGCGTGATGTTGAGCGCGCGCAGCACGATGCCGGCCGGCAGCAGGAGGGTGAGCACGACTGAATAGTTCATGGTCAGCAGGATGCGCTCGGCCTCGAGGTCCATGAGCGCGAATCCGGAGGCGTTGAGCAGCTGGCCCAAAGGCCCGCGCAGCACGCCGTAGGCCGAACAGCCCGGGATGCCCATGCCCACGCCGAGGAAATTGACGAATCCCAGCTTCGCCCCGGCCTCGGAAATCTTGTTGGAGTAGGCGAGGGCCGAGCGGGACACGTCGGTGATGATTTGGGTCTGGGCGGAATTGATTTGAAGCGCCCAGTCGTTGATTTTCAGGTTGGCGGGGCAGACCGCCTGGCTGTTGACGATCGTGATGTCCCGGCAGGTGAGCGCGCCGTAGAGGTCCTGCGGCGGGTCGGGCATATGGGCGCAGATTTGCGGCTGCATCATGGCGCACATGAATGAGGAGAGGCCGGTCTCGATATTCGGGATTTCGGCCAGGAGCACGAGGGCGATGACGGCCGTCAGGAACACCTGCAAGAGCTCGTCGCGGATGATGGCCTTGAAGGATTCGAGGTGCAGGAAGGTGACGACGAAATACGCGAGGACGATGATGGTGACGCTGGCCAGAAGTGCGACGAACACGGCTGGCTGCCACGGCGCTACGGTTGCATGCGCCATCGGAAGCATGATGAGGAATGAGAGAAATACAAGCAAAAGACGGATAGGAGTGCGCGCGCTCTCAAAGCCTCGGCCGCGCGAGCGGCGCATGGCCGAATTTTCACCTTGTTTTATGTTTTTTTCCATTTGTTTTTTCCCTTGTTTTCTTTTTCCATTTGTTTTTTCCCTTGTTTTCTTTTTCCATTTGTTTTTTCCCTTGTTTTCTTTTTCCATTTGTTTTTTCCCTTGTTTTCTTTTTTTGTTTATTTTCCTTTTCCCACTTATATCAGCTTGAACAATCCCGGAATCTCAACGTCCCCACCCAAGAGGGGCGAGAGCACGCGGATGAACGCGATGGTGATGATGGCACCGAAAATCGGCAGGAGCACGGCCGGGATGTAGAGCGAGCCGATGCTCTGCCACGAGGTCATGGTGGCCTCGGCACCGCCGTAGGAGGACATCAGGTCCTTGGGCGTCATGGCGGTGGCCCCGGACAGAATGTCTGCGGGCGAGCACAGGGAGGCACAGTCGGTGCGCACATAGGGCTTGGCCGTGCAGTCCTCCTCGCATTGGGTGCAACTGGCGCATGGAGATGCGCCGCCGGCCGCGCCCTGACAGGCGGGCGGGAGGTTCTCGGTATGGCAGGCCTCCCCGATGTCGCCCCCATCGCATCCGGCTGGCAGGGAGCCGTCGGGCATGCGGATGCGGCAACGGGCCGGGCAGCCCAGGCCCGCGCCGCCGATGTAGGGCGCGCAGGTGCCGGGCGGAGTGGCGGTGGGAAGATGGAAGTCGGATGCTTTCACGCCGCAGAAGCCGGGCGGGGAGGGCGGGCTCTGGTCGGGCAGTGTGGGGGAGAGGGCGCAGTCGGATTGGGCGCAATCGGGCCCTAGCCCGCCGACGAGCAGCGTGTCGGTGCAAGCCGAACCGCCCTCGACGCGGCAGAACGACGGGCATTGCTGGCAGTTGCCATTGGCCGGAATGGGCTGGGTGGAAGTGCCCATGTCGTCCACATAGCTGGCATAGGGCATGCAGGCGACGGCGCGGGCGTTGTATTGCGCTTTGCAAACGTCCGGCAGGCCGCTGATGAGCGCAGACGTGCCGCCGTTTCCGTGGGCAGCGAACGAGCCGCAGAAGTTGTAATCCGGATTGTCGTTGGCGTTCGGATCATTCAGATTTCCGCATTCGTAATAGTCCGACACGCCGGCGGCCGAAATCATCTCATCGAGGCCGGCGTATTTGTGCAGGGGCGTGCATTGGTATGGGCGGTAATTGGACTGGGTGCTGCTGAATGTGCCGATGGGCATGGAGCAGTCGAGTTGGTACCAATCCTTGCTGTGCAGGCATTGGGCGTTGTCTTCGCTGTTCTTGAAATCGCCGCTGTCAAGCTGGGTTTGGGTGCAGGCGCCGGACGGGTTGAATACCTGCCCGTTGGCATAGGTGCCGGACGTGTTGCGGACCACGTTCGCCAAGCAGGGTTGCGCCGAGCCCGGGGCGCTTGGATATTGGCGGGAATTGCCCGGCGAACGCACCCAATAGACCCCGGCGGGGGCGCCGGGCACGAAGGCGCATGCGTGGCTCTGGCCGGTGCAGGTGGGATAGAGGCTGGCGGGGACAAGGCCCGGGCGGCAGCGCGGATCGCAGTTCTGGCCGAGTCTGGAAGAAGCATCATAGCCGCAGGAGGAGAGCGCCGTGCCCGGCATGGCCGTGGTGCTGGCCGATGTTTTGTAATCATAGCGGCAAGCGAGCGGACAGGCCTTGCCGCTGTCCATCGAGCGGTTGGATTTCTCGGCCGGAGGCAGGATGTTGGGCGCGTACGCGCTGCAAGCGGACGGGATGGTCAGGCGCGGATAGCAGAAGCCGTCGCACGAGCCGGCCGAGGCGAGGGCCGGATTCATCACGGGGTTGGCGATTTCGCCGTCGGCTAAAACCGTGCTGCCGGGGGCGCAGGACGGCGAGCAGCCCGCCGGCTCGTACACCGAGTAGGTGTTGTCGTGCGCCCACGACAGAAGCACCTGGCATTGCGGGCCGGTGGAGTGGCTGCCGCCGCTGTCGGACGCGCAGGCCGGGCAGTAGCGGTTCTGGTTCTCGGGAATGGGGGAATATGGGTTGGCCGCGTCCACGGTGCACATGAAGGGCCCGCTCGTGGCGCGGTCCACCTTGCACGAGGACGGGCAGTAGGCGTTGCCGCTGCCGTCCGCTCCGGCGCAGTATTTCTCGATGTCCGCCCCCACGCATTCACCGGACACGTCTTGGTTGGGCAAGGAGAGGGCTTGGATGTAGGGCTGCCCGGCGGGTGGAGAGGTGGGGAAATCGCCCTGGCCTGAATCCAGCATGAAGAATTTTTGGCTGGGGGCGTAGAAGGCCGGGCAGCGCACGTCGCTGGAATCGGCGCGCACGAAAATCTGCGCGGCGGGAGAGCAGGCTGGCGGGTCGTAGGGAAGCGTGAAAGAGCCGACCGGGTCGACGGTTGGCGAAGAGGGATTGTCGTAGGGGCAGTTGACATCGCCCGCATTGGACGAGTAGGTGATGCGCGCGCCGGGGTAGGTGACGCCGTTCACCGTGGTTTGGCTCGCGCCCAGATAGAAGCAGGTGAGCGGGTAATGGGCGCTGGATTTGAAGAGGTTGTCGCCGGTCTGGTCGTTGACGGAGGAGGGATTGGAAAAGCGGCAGTCCAGCGGGCAGCGGGCGCAGTTGTCGGTGAACGAACTCTTCATCTGGCATTGGTCGGCGCGGGTGCAGGCCTGAGCGGTGTTCGGGTCGAGGAATTGGGGCGGGGGTGAGCAGGAGACCGACACCTGCGTGGTGGTTCCGCCGCCGGACGAGGACGAGAAGGGCGTGGTTTGCAGGGCGCCGAGCGGATCGACCGAGGCATTGGTCTTGCAGGCGAGCGGACAGCGGTTGCAGGCCTTGGCGATGATGTTGTAGGGGTCGTTGGGGTTGCTGCGGTCATCGGGGTTGCCTTCGCAGTATTTGATATAGGCCGGATCGCGGTAGGCCTTGGCATTGTCATCGAAGAACACCCGGCACTCGGTTGGGCAGACGTCGGGAATCTTGAGGGCGGTGATGCCGCCGCTCGAATCAAGCACGGCGATGTCTTTGAGCGGGCGCGAATGGCCGCACACGGCCGAATCGTCGCACTCGGAGTAGGCGACGATGGGCACGCCCTTGGCGCAGTCGAGCGGAGGCGAGACGGACGGATCGGTCTTGGATAGGCAGGCCTTGCACGCGTCGTTGTTGCAGTCCGGCGTCTTGAACACCGGCGGGTTGCCGGAAACGTCGGAATAATACTGGCGACAGTAGGCCGGGCACGAGTGGCATGGATCGAGGGTGTTGTCGCTGGAAGAAACCACGTCGCATTTGCCTCCGTTGGCAGAGGGGATGACGCCGGCCACGGAAGGAGAGGAGGGCAGCGTGGACGGGAACGAAGCGGTCTTGACTTCCTGCACATTGGATTTGCAGATGTCGGGGCACGCGCTTTGCGGGCAGGCGGCCGGGACGCTCTGGCCGTTCTGCGAAACGCCCTGCTCGCAATAGGCCGCATTGTCATAGGCATAGGTGGTGTAGTTGAGCATGCCCATGCCGCGCACGAGCCGGCAGGCCAGCGGCAAACGGTCGCAGGCCGTCTGGTTGCATTGGGCGTCGGTCGGCGTGGGGATGAAACGGCATTCGAGCGGGCAGTTCTGGGAATCGGTGAATTTGACCGGGCTGTTCGGCATCTGCTCATTCTGCGCCGCTTGGGCCGTCTTGCCGGGGGCGTCTTTGTATTGCGGGAAGCAGGTTTGCAAATGGAAATCCTCGGCCGCCAAATGGCCCGGGCTGCCGGGGCCGGCCGACTTGTCCTGAAGCGCGGCCTCGTCGCCCAGCCCGATGATGGGCTTGTTGGCTCGGGACTCTTTGACGTTGATCTGGTCCAGCAGGGAACGGAACGCCGTGTTGTCCAGCATGGTGGCGGACTGGTATGCGCCCGCCGGGTTCGCGCTCAAGTTATAGGCCAGCGGAGGAAGCACCTTGCATTCCACCGGGCAGGCCGGGTTGGTCTGGCCGGTGGCGATGGCCTGCGGGCCGAACACCGACACCTGCAAGGTGACCCAGGACAAGAGATAGGTGGCCGGGAACACCATGAAAAGCCCGAAGCCGACCGCGATGAGAAGGCCGCCGAGCTTGCGCGTGAAGAAGAGGATGCGCAAGACGAAGCCGAGGAGGATGAGCACCGGCGCGAGGGCCGGGATGATCTGCATGAGGAATATGCGCTGCGCGCCGAGGCTGAAGAGGATGGTGGAGAGCTGGTTGAGCTCCTGCCCTTTCACTTCGAGGTCGAGGCGCCGGTAGGCATTGGGCCGGTAGTTGGCGCCTGAATAGGCCAAGGACTGGTCGTCGGACTGGTAGCCGACGTAGCGGTAGGCGGATTCGCCCGCATCCACGGCCTCGATGAGCGTGCCGCGCGCCTGCGTGGCGGACATGGTGTAGAGGCTGTCGATGTAGCAGCCGGCATATTGCACCATGCGCGGGGTGGACGAGCCGTAGGAATAGCCCGGCGGGCAGGGCGGGACGATGCTATTGGATGTGTTCTCGAGCATCTGGTCGAGGAAGACGACGGTGCCCAAAAGGATGCCGATCATCAGGAGGCTCATGCCGGCCTGGATCAATTCCTCCTTGGAGAACTGCTTGAGCTCCTCGCTTTGCAGGAACATGCCGGCCATGTAGGCGAGGGCCACGATGGCGAGGGCGAGGGCGGCCATGATGATGGGCAGGCGCAGGAGAAAACCGTTCGCGTCCTTGAACCATGTGCTGGCGAACGGACTCGTGCCCGGCAGCGTGGTGAGCTTCTGCTCGCTGTAAGTGAGCTGGGCGGATGCGGGGGAAAGGAAGGAGAGGAGAACGACGCCCGCCAACAGGAAAAATAAAACAGGTGGCCTCGCCAGACCGCCAAAAAGACCGCTCGGGCGGCGAGACGAAAGGCCGCTCGTGGCCCGCCTCGCCAGACCGCTGAAGAAAAAGGATGAAAGGCAGCTTGTCGCCCGCCCGCTCGGGCAAATGGGCGGAATGCCGGGATTGTTTTTCTTTTCTTCTTTTTTCATGCGCTGAACCCCTTGAAGGCCTTGTTGAGCGCCATGGTCGCGCTCATCAGCACCACGAGGGCGATGTTGGGGATGAGAATGGCCTGCACGCTCAAAAACCCGAGCTTCTGGTACGAGTCCCCGACGACGGGATCCGAGGCGGCGTCCAGCTTGCTGAACGGGTTGGCCGCATCGCCCCCCAGCGCGGCGATGACGTGGCCCGTGGCCTGCTGGGCCACGATGTAGGTGAGCGGCAGGAAGAAATAGATGGCGAATGAGAGGGCCAGCAGGAAATTGCCGATGTCGCGAGAGAAGAAGAGCACGCGCAGGAGCAGGGCGGCGGGCAGAAGCATGCCGGCCACGCCGGAGAAGAGCAGTTCGAACGCCATGCGCTGGGCCTTGATGCTCATCATCAGCGGCACGTACAGGCTGGCCACCACTTCTTTCTGCGCCGACCAGGCCTTGCGGTTGGCAAGATACGCCACGCCGCCGCCCCCGCCCGGATCCCACGGGAAGCCCCAGTAGGCAAAAGGCATGGCCGCGAACTGGTCGTTGATCGAGCCGGACACCAGCGAGGTGGCGATGGGCAGGCCGTAGGAGGTGATGAGCGAATCAAGGTACTGGCCGGCAGTCCCGGCGGGACCGGTCGGGGAATTCGCGTACGGGCAGGCCAGGCCCGCGGGCGTGCTGGCGCACATGAGCGCGACGGAGAGGTTGCACATGAACTGGAATGCGGCGAACACGGCGAAGATGAGCGCGATGGACCAGACGAGGGTGACGGCCTCGCTTTTGGCCCATTGCGTGATCTCGGGCTTCTGCACGGACGAGCCGGCCATGTACGCGACCGCGATGAGGAGCGCCATGGCCAGGAGGGCGACGGCGAGAGGCTTGTCGTAATCGTGCAGGGGGCTGATGGGCGAGTTGCCAAAGCAGGTGTACACGCCCTCGAAAAGGCCCCACGGCGCTTGCGTGGCCATGAGGAGCGCGAAGAGCGCGATAAATGCGAACGAGGATTTGTTGGACATGGGATGCACGATTTTGTTCGCTCATATCAGTTTGTTCAGGCCGTAGAGCTGCCCCTCTCCGCCGAGGACATTCGCGAAAGCGCGCGCGAGCACGACGGAGGCGGCCAGATCGATGACAATCATCAGGAGCACGGCCAGATTGCGCTCGATGGCCACGGGCAGGACGGTGTGGATGAGCGGGTCGAAATACTGGCTGGCGATCTCGTCCGGGCTTTTGGCGAGGCCGGAATTCTCGACTGCATAGGTGCCGTAGACGGGGAAGGCGACTTGGAGGAGCCACGATACCATCCCATAGATGCCTTGGCAGGCCCAGCCGGGGATGTACGGGGCCTGCGGCGGGCTCTCGCCCATGCAGCCCTCCCAACACGCGATGAAACCGCCCGTGACGACAAGCGGGGCGCAGATGGCCGCGCAAGCGGCGCTGCAGACCCCTTTGGGCCCGATGACTTCGCCCGCCTGATAGAGGGTCTGCGCCGCGGGGTTGGCGATGATACCGGAGCTGGGCGGGTCGCCGGGGTCGGCCAGCAGGAGCCCCTTGCCGTCCGCGGCCTGGCCGCCGTCATTTTCCCAACTGCGGGGATTGGAGCTGTCCGGGCTGAGGCTGGGCGCGAACGAGGTGGCGAGGCCGGAGGTCATGACCACGGCGGCGGGGAATACGAGGTGCACGGAAAGCCCGATGCCCAAGAGGAGCCCGCCCGCCTTGCGCGTGGGCGGGATGAAGCGCAGGATGAAGCCGATGGGCATGAGCAGGAGGGCGAACGAATAATCCATGAAGAGATAGGCGATGCGGGCCGTCTGCGCCAAGAGAAGGGTCATGCTCGAGGTGTCCACCGCAGTCGTGAGCTGGGTGATGATGGGATAGCCGCCCGATCCGGGGCTGTTGGACGAGGTCGGATTGAAGGGCAGGAACGAGGGGGCCTGGTAGTTGTAGTTGTAGGAGGCCACCTTGGTGAAGCGGAAGGCGTCCTGCGAAAGCACCTTGATCATGCTCACGAGCGGGCGCTCCATGTAGGTCTGCATCAGGCCGGCCACTTTTACGGAGCTCATGGTGTTGTCGCCGGAGACCACCTGCAGGATCGGAAGCTGGGAGGTGAAGGCGGCCAACACGACGGCCGCCACGACGACCGAGAGCACCAGCTCGCCCACCTCCACGCGCGAGTAGGCCTTCAGCCCCTCGATGGAAAGGTACTGGCCCAGCATGTAGAAGATGGCGACGAGGGACGCGGCGATCGCCAACCCCAGCGCGACGGAGATGGTCAGGAGGTCAGCCATGCGAACACCGGATTCTTGATTGTATTATTCGGCACGTAATCGGATTTTTCGATCTTTGCTTCGATTTTTATCTTCTGTCTTATCTTCTGTCTTATCTTCTGTCTTATCTTCTGTCTTATCTTCTGTCTTATCTTCTGTCTTATCTTCTGTCTTATCT
>JAHFEC010000099.1 GCA_023248665.1 Microcaldota archaeon
GCCGCGTCCTCTCCGCTAAGGACGCCGCCCCCGCCGATGATGGGAAGGGCGGGACAGCTTTTTCGGATGTCGCAGATGCAGCGCAGCGCGACGGGCAGGATGGCCGGGCCGGAAAGCCCGCCGTACGAGTTGTGCAGCACCGCGCGCTTGGCGCGCACGTCGATCCACATGCCCGGCACGGTATTGATGGCGCTGACCATGTCCGCGCCGGAGCGCTCGCACTCGCGCGCGATGGAGCCGATGTCGCTCACGCTGGGGGAGAGCTTGACGGAAAGCGGGATGGATGAAGAGGAGGCCGAGGAGGCGAGCTTGCGCTTGACGGCCTGGGTCACTTGGCCTGCGCTCTCGCAGGTGGCGGAGAACATCCGGCCCTCGTCGTGCACGTTGGGGCAGGAGATGTCAAGCTCGATCAGGGCCGGTTTCGCGGCCGATATTTTCGCGGCCACGAGGGCGAAATCCTCGGCGCTGTTCGCATACACGGACGCGATGACGGGCACGCCGGCCTCGGCCACGGCCTTCCGGATCTCGGCAACCTCCTCTTGCACGCCGGGATTGGAGAGGCCGATGGCATTGAGCATGACGTCCCCCCACGCGATGGCGGTCGGATTGGCATGGCCCTCGCGGGGGAGCAAGGAGCAGGATTTCGAGGTCACGGCACCGGCGCCCTCGCGCGCGGCCCGGATGAGCAGATCGGCGTTGTTGCCCCGGATGCCGGAGGCGAGCACCAGCGGATTGGACAGCTTGATTTTTCCCAAAGAGACGGATAGATCGATCATGGCGTTCCTCATTTGCGTTGATCGAAATGATTTCGCGAACGAAGTTTTTATACCCGCCGACGGGCGCGCACGTCAGGGTTATAAAGATTCGCGGTCAAATAGAGGCGTAAAATATACCCCCTTACGGTAGAGTAGGTGGCTGACGAGGTGCTGATTTGACACTGGAAGACAAGCAATTGGAAGATCAGTTGCCGGCCGACCTCATCGTCTCCAAGGATGACGAGGAGCTTCTCAAGTTTTTGGAGCAGACCAAGCCCAAGATTTTCGTGGTCGGCACCGGCGGGTCCGGATGCAACACCCTCACGCGCATGTTCGAAGTGGGCATCGAGGGCGTGCAATTCGCGGCCATGAACACCGACGTGCGCCATCTGGTGAAGATGCGCGCGAACCGCAAGCTGCTCTTGGGCAAGACCGTCACAAAGGGGATGGGCGCGGGCTCGAACCCGCAGGCCGGCGAGGCCGCGGCCAAGGAATCGGCGCCCGAAATCAAGGAGATGCTCAAAGAAGCCAACATGGTGTTCGTCACCTGCGGGATGGGCGGCGGCACGGGCACTGGCTCGGCGCACGTCATCGCCGAGGCGGCCAAGACGGCCGGCGCGCTCACCATCGCCGTGGTGACGCTGCCGTTCGCCTCCGAGGGGCAGGTGCGCATGAAGAACGCGCTCGATGGGCTCGAGAAACTGCGCCGGCAGGCCGACACGGTGATCGTGATCCCGAATGACAAGCTGCTTTCCATCGCGCCCGACCTGCCGCTCAACACGGCGTTCAAGGTGTGCGACGAGGTGCTGGCCAGCGCGGTCAAGTCCATCGCGGAACTGATCACGCGCGCAGGGCTGGTCAACCTCGACTTCGCGGACCTGAGGACCATCCTCACGTCGGCGGGCTGCGCCGTGGTCGGCGTGGGCGAGGCGTCTGTGGATGCCAAGAGCGAGGCGCGGGCGGCCATCGCCATCGACATGGCGCTCAACTCGCCGCTGCTGGACGCCGACATTTCGAGCGCGACGCGCGCGCTCGTCAACGTAACGGGCGGCGAGGATATGACGCTAAAAGAGGCCGAATACATCGTCTCCGAGGTGTCCAAGCGCATCGAGCCGGGCGCGCACATCATCTGGGGCGCGCGCGTGGAGAAGAACGCGAAGAAGACCACCTTGCGCGCGCTGGTGGTGATCGCGGGCGGGAAGTTCCCGCAATACGAGATCAGCAAGAACGCGCCGGCGCAGGCCGAGCAGCTTGACCTCGACCTGATATCCTGACGGACCGATCAAGACGAAAAGACGGGGGATTGGAGATGTTCGACGTATCACAGGAATTGCGCAAGATGGTGCGCGTGCTCTCGGTGGCCACCCGGCCCCGGCAGAAGGACTTCGTGCGCATGGCGAAGGTGACGGCCGCCGGCATCATCCTCATCGGCCTCATCGGCGTGATCGTCTCGTTCCTCTTCGAGAGGATACTGAAGTGAAGACAATATGTAAGGTGTTGGACTTATGGCTATTTTCATTTACCGGGTGACCGCCGGGCAGGAGCGCGTGGTCATGGAGATGCTCGCGCGCAAGGTCAAGAGCGACAGCATGCAGATATCGGCCGTCGTGTACTTCGAGGACCTGCGCGGATACATGGTGGTGGAAGCCGCCGACCAGCTCGCCGCGCGCGCGGCCGGACTGAAGATTCCCCACATCAAGGGCGTTCTGGACAAGCCGGCCAACCTCGCAGACCTCGATTCGCTCCTGGCCGCCGCCAAGCCGGTCTCGATGCAGGTCAAGAAGGGCGACACGGTGGAGTTGATCTCCGGGCCGTTCAAGGGCGAGCGGGCCAAGATCATCCGCGTGGACGAGAACAAGGACGAACTGACGGTGGAACTGACCGAGGTGGCGGTGCCGATCCCGGTGACCATCAAGGCCAACACCATCAAGATATTCGCGCGGGCGGAAGAGGAGAAGAAGGATTAGAAAAACAAAAAAAGAAGAAAAACCGGGGGCGCGCCGGCGCGCCCGCTTTTTTTATTTTCTATTTTTAGTTTTTTTGCTTTGGCGGGAACATCCCCTTTTTAACCCCATGCGAGTAGCCATGCCATGGCCTCGTCAGAAATCGCCAAGCTCGATTCCAAGGGCCGGATTCTCATCCCGGCATCTTTCCGTGCCGCCCTGCGCCTCGGAGAGGATTCCGAGGTGCTCGCGCATCTGGACGAGATGAACGCCGCGATCACCCTCACGCCGGTGGGCGGACAGGGGCTCGTGTCGATGACCATCGGCCTCTCGGACGCGCCCGGAAGCCTGGCGCGCACGGCCAAGGTGCTGGCCGACGAAGGCGTGGATCTGGTCTCGTCGGAATCAAGGTCCATGCACCGCGGGCAGAATGCGGAATGGCGCGTGCTGGCCAGCGCGGACTCCCTCGGGGATCTGGCCCGCCTCAAGCGCCGGCTCATGGATGCGGGGGCCACCTCTTTCTCGTCGAAAAAAGTCGGATGACTGGAAAATCCGGCCAGAATCGGCTCCGCCTCGGTGGTGGGAGAAAAGTGGGAAAGGATTATAAGCTTCGCTTCCCAAATACCCCGCATGAATCCCACCACTCGTGGGGGTCCGGGGTCGATTGAGATGATGGAAACAGGCGTGAAGAAGAGCGCGGGCGGGCTCAAAATCCCGACCATTGGCGCCAACGTCGCGTATTTGGCAAAGCGGATGCTCGCAAATCCCGGCAATCCGCAGACGAATGTGTTCTTGCGGGCCGAATGGGAAAAACTGCTCCAAACGGCCAGATGGCTTGAAAACGAGGCGAACGGCCCGGGAATGGGTGCCGCCGTTTTGAGGGTGGGAGGCGCAAGGCTGAAAGCGCCGCTTGGCAATGCCGACAAGAGCAGGTTGTTTGTGGAGTTGGCAAAGGAGATTACAAAGGCGAATGGCGCGAGGGCATATGAGCCGCAGGACGAGGCATATGTTTCATCTTCCGAAGCGGTGCTCATGAGCATGTTCAAAGACCTCAAGGGCATGGATGCCCTCGCGCCCCAAGTCGTCGAGGCGGTCGGGAACGCGCAGAAAATCGGGCTGCTCATGGATGCGCGCATAAACGATTCGGGAAGCTACTCGACCTGCTAAAAAGCGCGCGGGCGCCCCACTCTTTTTAAATCCGGGGAACGAAAGAGGGGCATGGCATCCAAAGACGGAAGCCCGCCGGTTAGCGTGGCCAGCCTCGGACTGCTCACGGTCGGCGCAGTCATGGCCGCGGACGGCGCGACCGGCATCGTCACCGGCCGGCCCAACAACATGAATTTCGTCTTCGGCGGCACCACGATGGTGTTCTCGGTGGGCCTCATGATCGGCAATCTCTAAAAAGAAACAGCCCTGATTTTCTTCCAATCACATTTTGCTGTAATCCGTCGGCTCTTTGGGCTTCTTCTTGAATAGGAGCAGGACGCCGGCGCAGGCCGCGAGGATGATCAGGAGCAGCAGCACGATGGTGAGCAGGGCGGACGAGTCGGAATTTCGCACGACCAAATCCGAGGCCGCGCTCGTAAAGCCGGTCTTGCGGGCGACGATGGAAAAGGTGCCCTCCCGGGAAGGCGCGGCCAGCGATGCCGGGCTCTTGATGCTCACGTTGCGCCCGTCCATCTCCAGCAGCACGCCGGACACGTCATAGCCGTGCTCGTCGCGCACATAGGCGCTCAAGGCCCCGCCGGGCGGGGCCGGATTCGGCACGAGGGTGAGGGTGAGGTTGGATTTG
>JAHFEC010000023.1 GCA_023248665.1 Microcaldota archaeon
CGGCATGGACGCGCTCCTGTCCATCGTGCAGATGCCCCCCGGCGTGCCGGTAGCCTGCGTGGGCGTGGACAATGCCCGGAACGCCGCTTTTCTGGCCGTGAGGATGATGGCGCTCAAAGACGCCAAGCTGGCCGTGAAAATCGACGAGCAGATGAAGACGGCCGCCCAAGAGGTCGAGGAGACGCGCCTGGACTGAAAAAGGGGTCGGGTTATTAAGATTGTGGATTCATAGGAGAAAACGATTCACATATGCGATGATGCATTGACACAGATTTACAGAAGAGGACTTGAGGTGACGACATGAGCCCGGATGCCCGAACAGACCTGCCGCCCGTCAAGAAAATCGAGATCCACATCCTCGTGGGATGCTCCGACGCCCGGGACATCCCGGCCGTATTCAACGCCGCCCGCGAAGTGGAGCTTGACGCCCTGCGATCGAGGGGTGTGCTCATCGATTTCCAGCACGAGAGCGTGGCCGGCGTGTTCGTCACGCCTGACGTCGAGGCCTCGTTGCGCAAGCTCATCATGGCGCGCCTGGACTTTTTCTGCGAATACGCCAACAACGGCGTCCCCATCGAGATATTCGTGCAATTGGTGGACCACGGCGACGTGCGGCTCAAGAGCGGCGCGGACGGCACGCAGTTCAGCCTGCACGAGATGGAGGTGGCGGACGAGCATTCCATCATCAACTGCGGCATGCGCCATGCCGAGGAGGTGGCGCAGGAGCTGGAGGTCGAACTGCTCGAAAAGCAGGTGGATTTCCTGTTCACCGAGCTGAACGGCCGGCGGCGGCACTGGCAGATCCGGGACGGCAACGACATCCGCTCGATGATGAAATACGTCTACGAACACGACGGGCTGATTGCGGCCGGATGGGTGCATTCCATCAGCGACTTCGGCCGCCATGCCGCCGAGCAGAAGGCGATATTAAGGCACGCGATCGACACCGGGCCTTATCTGCGCCTGCACAGCGTGATGATCACCGCCGGCGTGCAGAACTTCAGGGACAACACGTATTACCGGGTGGACGAGAACACCCACCTCATCACGTTCCTCGACCGGGTGTATGAGCGCATGCGCGCGATGATCAAGGCCGGCTGGGGCAACGGGGAAGCCAAAACGCAGCTGGAGAAACAGGCCCCGGTCATCGGCACCTTCCACATCAGCGAGATCATCAATGCGCGCGCGACCGCCATCGTCCTCTACAAGGGCAGCGAGTTCCGGGCCAACCAGGTGTTCGCCATCGGCGGGCGCCTGCTGACCGAATACTACCGGCCGTTCGGCGCGTACAAAATAATGAGCTTCTATTACGGCGTGCGCCACCTGGGGCTCAAGGAATGGGTGGTGATCGGGCGCAACCAGAGCGAAGTGGACATGGTCATGGCCCGCATCAAGAACGACCCCTTGATGGATTACATCCAGAAGACGTATGACGTCAAGCTTATTCCCATCATCTCCGAAGGCATGCCGGCACAGGAGCCGGGCGATGAGAAGAAAGAATAGGGGATGGCTGTTTTTTTAGGCTTGGATCTTTTTCCGGCTCGGAAATTTTTCTTCTTTTTCAGATTCTCTTCTTTGATAGGATTTGCCCGGCTTTGAGCATGCCCAACACCAGCTCGTAGGGCGCCGGCGGATTGCCGGCCACCTTCACGTCGACCGGTATGACTTCCTCGACGCGCCCGCTCTTGTACACGCCGTGCGCACCCGCCAGGAGGCCGCCGGTGCACGCGCCGTCGCCCGCCGCCACCACCGCTTTGGGGCGGGACATGGCGCGGTAGGTCTTCTCCAGCGCCAGCTTCATGTTGACTGATACCGGGCCGGACGCGATGAGCACGTCGGCGTGGCGCGGGGAGGCGACGAAATGGATGCCGAAGCGCTCGCAGTCCACCTGCGGGGCGTTGGTCAGGCCCTCCTCCAGCTCGACATCGTTGGAAGAGCCGCAGTCCACCATGCGCACGGCGATGGAGCGGCTGAACGGGGAGAGGGGGCGCGACTTCAGGAACAGGGCCAGCTCGCGGATGGCCGGGTCGGGCGAATCCGCATATATGCGGTCGGTTTTCGGGGAGAGCAGTGCGTCGAATTCGTGCATACGATCACCTCACAGGTCGGCCCCGGCGTAGGACAGGTTGAAGCTCTTGTTGATGAGCGGGAAATCCGCCGTGATGTTCCCCCGCACCGCCTCTTGGATGCCGATCCAGTTCCGCCATGAGGCGGTCCGGATGGCCAGGCGGCCGAGCGCGCCTTTGTTGGCGGAGCGAACGAGGAACATGCACGAGCCGCGCGGGGCCTCGGTCCATCCCAGGGCCATGCGGCCGGACGGGAGCTTGGAGAGGTCGCGCCGCTCGGAGAGGACCGGGCCGTCGATATCCTGCGCCAGCTGATGCTCGATGAGCCGCACGGACTCCTTCACCTCGCCCAGTTTGACCATGAACCTCGAAAATACGTCGCCGCCTTGCCCGAGGGATTCGCGGACCGCGTTCGAGCGGTAGGCCCCGTACGCGAAATGCTTGCGCGCATCGCACGGGACCCCGCTTGCGCGCGCGACGGGTCCGACGAGCGACAGGCGCCTCGCGACCTCGGGGCTCACGCGGCCGGTGCTGAACGCCCGGTCGATGAACGTGGAGGACGAGAGGGTGAGGTCCTCGGTCTTGGCAAGCGAATCGGAGAAGAGCCTCAAGGAAGTCCTGATCTGGCGCAGGGAATCCTCGGGCATGTCGCGAGCCATGCCCCCCACCACAACGAGACCGCGCAGGAAGCGGCTGCCGCCCACCCGCCCGTTGAGGCGCATCATGTTCTCGCGCAGGGTGGCGAATCTGGAAGAGGAGGCATAGTAGCCGACATCCATTGCCATCCCGCCCAGATCGGCCAGATGGCTGTAGATGCGCTCCAGCTCCAGCAGGATGAGGCGCAAAGATTCGGCCTTGCGCGGCACCTCGATGCTGGCGAGGGACTCGACCGCCTGGGCGTAGGCCACGCCGTTCGCGACCGACTCGTCAGCGGAAACCTGTTCGATGAGCGGGAGCACGCCGTCCATCGGCCGGCCGCAGGCGAAATCCTCGATGCCGCGGTGCAGGAAGGAGAGGCGGACCTCCAGCTTGTGGATCGGCTCGCCGCCCACGTGGAACCGAAAATGGCCGGGCTCGATGATGCCGGCATGCACCGGGCCGACCGGGATCTGGAATTCGCCTTCCTCGCCGGTGCCGGCGAACCCGTATTCACTCCCGTGGCCGGCGGGTTCTTCGTGGCCGGCGGACCGCTCGCGGGCCGAGGGCCTCCGCCCGGGCGCGTGCGCGCCGCGCAGGGGGTTGGTGACGAATTTGGCGCTCTCGGGGTGGATGATGATGGGCCGCAGGTCATTGAGGCCGATGAAATCCGCGCCGCTGATCTCGCGCATCTTGCGCTCGTCCCAGACGGCGGCGGGAATCTGGGCGGACACGGAATGGAATTGTTTGGCATGGGAGAACAGCACGACCGGCTTGGAGAGCTTGGGCACGCAAAAGACATAGACCGCCGCCCAATGAGAGGAGATGGAGGACGGGTAAGTGAAAGCGGAATCGAACACGCCGCCGGCTTGCAGGCAGGCGAGGCACAGGTCGGGAAGTTTCTGGGCCTTGACGCCGACCCACAGGGCCGATGGCTGCTCGGATGCCTTCAGCTCCGCCTTGGAGCAAACGCGGCCGATTTCGCAGACAAATGAGTGGACGGGACGGGCCATGATCAACTACCTCCCAAAATCACCTGGACCGCCGGATTCACCAGATGGATGATGATGAGCGGGGCCAGGAGGGCGCCCAAGAGCGCCAATGCGAACAGGCCCCACACGCTCAGGCGGGTGAGCAGGTCGGGCGTGTAATGGTGCGCGGGCCCGCTCAGGGGGCCGAACGCCATCTGCGACGAGCGCAGCAGGAAGGTGCCGAACGCGATCGTGGTGAACACCACCAGCAGCGCGGCGACCAGCAGATTGCCGCTGGAGAGGGCGGCCGCCAGAAGGATGATCTCGGAGATGAAGGTGCCGAACGGCAGGCAGCCGGCGATGCCGATGTTGATGAGCACGAACAGCTGGCCGATGCCAAAGAGGGCCTGGGAGATGCCGCCGATTTTTGAAATCTCCTTGGTCCCGTATGCCAGGCTCACGATCCCGCCGTAGAAGAAGGCGAGGGGCTTGAGCAGGGAATGAGACACCATGTGGAAGAGGGCGGCCATGAGGCCCAAAGGTCCGCCGATGCCGACGCCCAGCGCGATGATGCCCATGTTCTCGATGCTCGAATAGGCCAGGAGGCGCTTGTAGTTCTCCTGCGAATAGAGCCGCAGGGAGGCCAAGCCGAGGGAGAGGAGGCCGAAGAACAGGAACAGGTTGGATACGAACGAAGCCACCTCAGGATTCTGCGCGGCCAGGGGATATACTCGCAGGATGGCATACAGGGCCGCGTTGAGCAGGACGCCGGAGAGGAAGGCGCTGACCGGGGTGGGCGCCTGACTGTGCGCGTCCGGAAGCCACACGTGCAGGGGCACGAGGCCGACCTTGGTGCCATAGCCCACGAAGATGAAGGCGAATGCGATCTTCAGGTAGAGGGGGTTGATGAGGTGCGCCGCGGCGACGACATCGCTCCAGGCGAAGCTCTCGGGCCGGCCGGCCTGCTGCATGCCATACCCCAGCACGAGGAGCCCGACGAGGGCGATGGTGATGCTTAAGGAGCAGATGAGCAGGTACTTCCATGCGGCCTCGACCGATTCCTTGTTCCCGTAGAAACTGATCAGGAATACCGAGGTCAGGGTGGTGGCCTCCACGGCGGCCCACAGGACGAGCAGATCCGAGGTCAGGGTGGCCAAGAGCATGGAGGCGAGGAAAAGGAGGCACAGCGCATAGTAGGTCCAGAGATTCTCGGTCTTGATCGTCCCTTCCTTCACCTCGGCGCGGATGTATCCGCGCGAATACGCGAACACGAACAGCGCGACCACGGAGGTGGCGGAGGTGAACAGGAGGCTCAATGGGTCCATGTACAGGATGCCAAAAAGCGCGGAGACGGGATGAACGGCCACGTCGCTCGAGAAGACCGAGAGCGCCAGCGCAACGAAGGAGATGAGCGCCCCGCCGATGGCGACGGCTTCCAGGACGCGGGGGTGGTGCCGAAGCGGCACGCAGGCGATGGCGGCGAGGATTGGAGCGATGATGACCCATTCAAGCATAGACTCACTTCGTTTCGATCATCTGGCTGAGGCGGACGCTGTCGAGGCTCTCGTGGACGTCCTGGATCTTGGAGGCCAGGAACAGCGACACGGCCACGAGGATCATGGTGTCGATGAAAGCGACAAGCTCCCCCAGCAGGGGGACGCGCAGGGAGAGCGCGACCGGCAGAAGCACGAGGCCGTTCTCCAGGATCAGGAAACCGAGCATCTGCAGGAAGATATGGCTCTTGATGGCGATGATGAAGGCCCCGATGAGGATGATGGAGAACGCGACGGGGAGGAGGGCGCTGTGCACCCCCAGAATGGTGGAGATGGAATAGGACATGACGATCAGCACGCTGCAGACGAGCAGGGCCTTGGGCGTGCTGAGCGGGGAGGCCAGGAAGATCGGATCCGGATGGGGCTTGCCGACCGACTCCTTCTCCATCTGGCGGAACGAACGCAGCAGCAGCCATGGCACCAGGATGACCTTGAACACGATGGTCGAACCCAGTCGCCAATAGGCGTCGATGCTGCCCGAATCCAGGGCGACGGACAGCAGGATGAGAGCCAGGGCCGAACTCTGCAGAAGGAAGATGGTGATGCGCCGGTTGAAGGAGGCGCTGAAGATGAAATAAAGCGGCAGGATGAGCATGGCGGCCGAGAGCAGGGCGAGGGCGCCGCCGGAATTGAGCGGCGTGGCCGGCCCGAAGAAGAACGCCAGAAGGGATAGGATGAGCGAGAATGTCAGCAGCTCCAAGATGCGGAAAAGCCGCCATTTCGGCGTGAGGCTTTCGATGCTGGCCGTGAGGATCGCCAAGACGATCAGGGCGGCCAGGAACAGCGCCGCGGATTGCGCCGGGTTCGCCCAGAAGGCCGTGGAGAAGACGGGCGTGAAGAGGGCGATGAACAGCGTAAAGAGCACCGCGATCTTCGCGGCGTTCGCCCACTCGATGAGGGCGAGCAGCGGGCCGGAATAGTCCAGCACCATCGCCTCGTGCACCATGGTCAGCTCGAGGTGGGTGGCCGGGTTGTCGAACGGGAGCCGGCCGGTCTCGGCCAGCAGCACGATGAACAGCGCACAGGCCGCGAGCCAGAAGGCCGGAGAGAGCAGGGCGGCCGGCCAGGCGAACGACGTGCCGGCGGCCAGCGTCCCCAGGCCCACCCCGGAGCCCAAGGTGGAGAAGAACACGATGCTCGCAAAAAGGACGGGCTCGATGAGGGAGGCGTAGAGCATCTCGCGGCTCGCGCCGATGCCCCCGAACGCGCTCCCGATGTCGAGCCCCGCGATGGAGGTCATGAACCGGCCGATGGCGAACAGGTAGACGAACATCACCAGATCCATGCCGAATGGATTGGCGCTAAAGAGGATGGGAAGGGCGGCGGCCGCGATCAGGATGGAGGAGAACGAGAGCACGGGCGCCATGAGGAAGACCCACGAGGAGGTGGGGCTGACCACCACGCCCTTGAGGAGGAGCTTGGCGATGTCCAGATAGGGCTGGTAGATGGGCGCGCCGATCCGGCCCTGAAAGCGGGCCTTGACCTTGTGCATGATCCCGATCAGGAGCGGGGCGAACGCGAACAGGAAAGCCGCCTGGAGGGCGGGAGCGATGAATGAGGATATTTCGAGGACCATGGTTCAACCCATCAACGCGTAGGCCAGAACGGCGACCAACGTGATAATCAGATAGAGGATATAATGCATCAGATTGCCGGAGTGCAGTTTCCTTGACCATGGCGAGACGGTGAGGAAAACGTTCTGCAGGGGCGAGTACAGGATGGTGTCGAAGAAGCGGCTGCCGCGGGATTGGGCGGTCCCGAGCGGGCTGACCAGCGTGTCGAATGAGCGGATGATGGGCATGGTGAAACCCTTGGCCGAGTACTGCATGCGTCCGTCCACGGCCGGGATGCCGCAGTCCCATGTCGGGCCGACGCTTTGCGCCTGCTCAAAGCGGCCCGCGAGAAGGCGCAGGACCAGCAGGGTGATGGCGCTCAAGGCGAGCAAGGCGACGAAAATAGACAGCGTGGGCAGGGCGCCGGCGGCCGCATAGATGCCGGATGCCCCCGGCATCCCCAGTTGGGAGAGGGCCGGGAAGGCCAGCTGGGCGATGATGCCCGGGAAGATGCCGGCCCCGATGCAGGCCGCGGCCAGTATCGCCATCCCGGCCACCATGCTAAGCGGCACTTCACGCGCCTTGAGCACATGCTCGCTTCGCGGGGCGCCCAGGAACGTGATCCCGAACGCCTTGACGAAGGCGGCGAGGGCGAATGCGCTGGTCAGGGCAAGGAACAGGATGGCCGCCGACGTGGAGAACATCACGAGGCCGGACGAGAGCGCGCCGCCCAGCAGGGCGCTAAAAGTCAGCCATTCGCTCACGAATCCGTTCAGGGGCGGGATGGCGGCGATGGAGGCCGCGCCGATGAAGAAGAGGAAGGCGGTGAGGGGCATGAGCTTCACCAAGCCCCCCATCTCGTCGATGTTGCGCGTGTGCGTCGAGTGGATGAGTGCGCCGGCGCCCAGAAAGAGCAGGCTCTTGAAGAGCGCGTGGTTGAGGGTGTGGTAGAGGGCCGCGAACAGGGAGAGGGCGGCCAAGGCCGGCAGGCCGGCGGAGGTGAAGAGGACCGCGCCGCCCATGCCCAAAAAGATGATGCCGATGTTCTCGATGCTGTGATAAGCGAGCAGGACTTTGATGTCGTGCTCCATGAGCGAATAGAGCACGCCCAGCACCGATGAGAGGGCGCCGATGGAAAGAAGCAGGAGGCCCCACCAGAGGGGAGGCGCGGATTGGCCGGCGAGCAGGAAGCCGAACAGCACCCGGATCAGGCCGTAGATGGCCGTCTTGAGCATGACCCCGGACATGAGCGCGGAGATGTTGCTTGGGGCGTTGGGGTGCGCGATCGGCAGCCAGACGTGGAAGGGGATGATGCCGGCCTTCATGCCGAAGCCGATGAGCGCCAAGCCGAAGATGACACTTTGCACGAGCGGCAGGTATTGGGCCTGCGAGAACGCGCCAAAATCGAACGAGCCGCCCGCCCCGCTGGAGAGGGCGAGGAACATGACGATGAGCGCCGCGGTCCCGAAATGGGTCATGAGAAGGTAGGTGAAACCCGAACTCTGCGCCGCCGGCTCCTTGTGCTCGAACGTCACCAAAAAGAACGACGAGACGGCCATGAATTCCCAGAACACCAGGAACGCGATGGCGTTCTGCGCACCAACCACCATGGCCATGGAGAGGAGGAAGAGGTTGAAGAGGAAGGCGAATCGCGCCGGAGAGTATCCCTTGTGCGCATACTCGTCGAGGTAGGAGTAGGAATAGACCGAGGCGGCGAGGCCGACCAGGCCGATGACGATGGCGAAGAATCCGGACAGGCCGTCCAGTCCGAACCCGAAAGTCCCGAACGGGGGCATGGAGGCGAGGATGACCGGTCCGACGCTCTGGCCGAGGACGGCCATGAGGCCCGCGCCCAGCAGGGCAACGCTGGCCAGGAACGCGAATAGGAGACCGGCTATCTTGGAAAGCAGGCGGAATTTCTGGAAAATGACCGCGCCGGCCATCCCCGCGACGAAGAGGATGACCGAGCCCCACAACAGAGGGGTTTGGGGCCCTATGACTGCACCTAAAGAGGTAAGCGGCATGATATCACGCGGGCGGTTGATACGTAACGGGTGAAGTATTACCTGATGGTAAGATAGAATTTGAAAGATTTATAAAACAATACTCATTGCCCCCCGCGATGGCAAACGGATTAAATGCGCGAGGAACCGCCTATAGCGAACCGAGAAAGTTTTCCGACTGAAAGCCAGGGGTCATTCGACGAGGTTCGCTAGAAGTGGCCCGGGGGAAACATTCCCGGGGCACTGTAGTTCCGGTAGATTTTGTCGTGATGGTCGAAGTCCAGAAATCGCACGATTTTATTCTGCTCGTCGATTTCGAAGGTGAAGACAAACGGGTCGATATGCACGTGCCGTGCGCCGGCCAGGATATTGCCCAGAGGGGCGTATGCAGACGGATTCTTCAGTATCTCGGCCATTTTCTTGCGCACGCGCTCGAAACGCGGTTGATCTTTCTTGCACAACTTCCTCATCTTGCGCCTGAAAACAGGGGTATCTTCAGGCAGATACATCGGACCCGTACTCTTTTATCATTGCATCAAGAGATGGATAGACCTTTCCCTTCTGTTTCATGATGCGCCGCAGTTTCGCGACATACTCGGGGCGCAATTCAGGCTCAATCTCTTCTTTGGCATACTTCTGCACGATGAAATTCATCGCATCGGACTTGTTGTGCAGGCCAAATTTGGCCTTGATGATGTTGAGCAGATGATTGTTCTCCAGAGTCAAATCCACAACGGCGGAAGGCATGGTATATCACCTATAATGATTTATTACAGATTATAATTGATTGTTATGAATTGTTATATTTATATGCTTTTGCTTGCGCGCGCCGGCGCGGGATGGCGGAATTATAAATGATGGAGAGGATAATCCATTTGACGAAAACGACGAGTTGCCGATATGGGAAGGAATGAGACCGAAGACGAGAAAGCGACGCGCACCAAGGCGCTCTACCTCATGAAAAAGCAGTTGCACCACCTGCGCAACCTCAAGGGGAGCGGGACCGAGCTTATTTCGGTTTATATCCCGGCCGGACAGCCCATCCACGAAACGGCCAACAAGCTCAAAGAGGAGGCCGGGCAGGCCTCCAACATCAAGTCCAAGAGCACGCGCAAGAACGTGACGGACGCGCTCGAGAGGATTTTGCAGAACCTCAAGGTGTACGGGCACGTGGCGCCCCCGTCGGGCCTGGCCATATTCTGCGGCAACATCTCGGACAACCCGGCGCGGACCGACATCGAGATATTCGTCATCACGCCGCCGGAGCCGGTCAACGTGGGGATGTACCGCTGCGACTCGAGGTTCTTCCTCGAGCCGCTCGAGCGGATGACCGACGTCAAGGACACGTACGGCATGGTGGTGCTCGACGGGCGCGAATGCACGCTGGCCACCCTGCGCGGGACCAATGTGAACGTGCTGCATAGGATCACCTCGCTGGCGCACGCCAAGATAAGGAAGGGCGGGCAATGCCTCGCGCCCGACACAATTGTGTTTTCCTCGGACGGGAGGCTGATGGAAGCGGGAAAAACCGATGCGGGCAGCATGCTCAAGGGCGCGGATTTGGCTGAATTGAGAATAGGCGACTGGAAGTGCGCCGAGCGGTTTGCCACCCGTTCCAAAAATGCTTATCGCATTGTCACCAATGCGCCGAAGATGGAGATTGTGGCGACGGCATGGCACCGCTTCTTCACCATCACGCAAAACGGCGTGAAAGAAATATTTGCCAAAGACCTCAAGGAAGGGGACCGGGTGCTGGTGGCAAAGAAAATAAGCCACGAGGGGGCGGACGTTCCGATAAGGCATGCGCCCCAATGCGGGCTTGCGCTTGATGGGGAAGAATTTGCAAGGCTTCGCGCAAGAAGGGCGGAGCTAAAATTGTCACAACAGGATGTTGCGAAAAAACTCGGGATTACGCAGATGGCCGTGTGCCGGATGGAAAGGGGGGAAATCCAGCTGTCGGCAGAAAACATAAGAAGAATGTATGGGCTTTACGGGATGAAACTTGAAGATGAAAAATACGCGACGCAGAAGCTCAAACTCCCTACCCACTATAATGCGCCGCTCGCCTACCTTTTGGGAGTGATAGCCGGAGACGGGAGCATGGATGGGAACCGCATTTGCATCTACGAAGGCCATAAGGAGATGGTGGAAAAATACGTGCAAAAAATTACGGAGGCAATCGGGGTGGCACCGGCCTATCGTGCAGTGGACAAGACAAAACAGGCCGGGAGCTTCGCGAAAAAGGCTTATTATGAAATGAGGATTTACAGCAAGGAATTCGCCGAATTTGTGCAACAGGAACTTGCGCAGATTGTTGCCGCTTCCGATGGGAGGTGCGTGCCAGATTCAATTCTCATGTCCAAAATAGGCGTGCAGGCGGCTTTTCTTTCCGGATTGTATGATGCGGAAGGATACATGCATGGCAAACGGGTAGATATCGCGATGCGCACCGAGAAGATGATGAGGCAGGTGCATGCAATTCTCCTCCGTTTGGGGATACGCGCATCCGTCGGGGAAAAAACGGTTGTCGGCAACCGGCAGTGGTGCGTAAGCATTTCTGATTTGGGGTCGTTGAGGAATTTCGCAATGCTCATTGGATTTAGCAGGAGCGACAAGAAAGATGCACTGGCAAAAATTTCCGCAAGGGCGGGCGCCCAACAGTATGTGGAGCAGGTGCCGGTGGATGGCCGGGAAGTATTTGATTATGCAAAAACGCTTGGGCTGAAAACAGGCGATTTCCACGCCGCGAGCTGTTTCTTCAGAAATGTCAAGCCGCTTGGGCGCGCGACGTTCGAAAAAAGCATTGCGCCAGTCATTATGAAAAGGGCGCTGGAGATGGGAATGGCTGGCAAGGCCAAAAAAATGCTTGAAAAATGGCTGTCCCCCGACATCGGGGTGGCGAGGATTGCGCATAAAATACACATCTGCGAGGAACGGGAATATGTTGATTTGACAATCCCGAACGCATTTAATTTTGTCGCCAACGGGTTTATTGTGCACAATTCCGCACGCCGTTACGAGCGTCTTATCGAGGAGAGCATCGAATATTATTACAAGCGCATCGGCGAGGCGATGGACCGCTATTTCGTGGGCAACAACAAGGGCGTCCTCGTCGGAGGGCCGGGGCCGGCCAAGGAGGACTTCGTCAAGATGTCGCCGTTCAATTACCAGATCAAGATCCTCGGCGTGCTCGACACCGGCTACACGGACGAGCAGGGGCTGCGCGAGATGATGGCCAAATCGGGGGATATCGTCGCGCAGCAGGACGCTATCGTCGAGAAGCAATACGTGGACCGGTTCATCAAGGAGGTGGTGTCCGGCGGGCTGGCCACGTACGGCGAGAAGAACGTGCGCGAGGCGCTCATTTCCAAGCAGGCCGGCACGCTCATTATATCGGAAGGGCTGGACTGGAAGAG